>JAYTAT010000772.1:0-7528 GCA_043737315.1 Archangium sp. | reverse complement strand
ACGCGAAGGTCGGCGTGGTGCTCGAGATCAACTTCGTGCCGTACATCTGCAACGTGAACAGCATCTACTGCCGCGGCGGCGCAGTGACCGCCTCGCCCATCGGCAACCTGGGCCTCATGTACAAGTTCAGCGACAAGGTCTCCTTTCGCGCTGAAGTCGGCTACCCATGGATCAAGATCGGCCTCGGCTTCGACATGTGAGCCAGCGGGCAGTCAAACCTATGAGACTGCTGAAGTTTTTGTGACGCACCCCGCAACGAATCAATGCGCTCGGGTGCGCTGCCCGCTATACGCCGCCGACGTTCATGAGTTCGTTCATCGTCGGAATGAAGGTGAAGTACCTGCCCCAGCCAGAATGGGGAGTCGGTCACCTCGTGTCGCTCGAGGAAGGGGGCGCGCGCGCGGCGGTGATGTTCCCCGGCCGCGAGAACGGTGAGCCGCTGACCGTCTCGACGCGCGGTGGTGTGCTGCAGCCGTGGGGCCTCGAGCCGGGCCAGCTCGTCAAGACCTTCAAGGGAAAGACGGGCGTCGTCCTTCGCGAAGAAGAAGGTGGCCGCGGGCTGCGCCGCTACGCGATCAAGTTCGAAGACGGCCAGGAAGCCGAGTACCCCGAGACCGAGTTCAAGGCGCTGCCGCCCAAGCCCGATCTCCTCACCATGCTCAAGGAAGGCCGCGCGGCCGACGCGAAGAACTTTCTGCTGCGCCGCTCGGCACTGCAGCTCGATGACGAGCGCCGCAACGACGCCCTGGGTGCGCTGCTCGCCTCGCGGGTGATGGTCAAGCCGCACCAGGTGGGCGTGGTGCAGCGCGTGTTGTCGTCGCACCGGCCGCGCTTCGTGCTCGCCGATGAAGTGGGCCTGGGCAAGACCATCGAGGCGGGCATGATCTTCTCGGCGCTGCGCCTCGCGGGTCTGGGCCGCCGCGTGCTCGTCGTCGCGCCCAGCCACCTCACCGTGCAGTGGCTGGTCGAGCTCTTCCACAAGTTCAACCACCTGTTCACGCTGATGGACACGGACCGCTACGAGCAGTCGCTCGACGAGCAGCCCACCGTCTCGCCGTGGTCGCGCTTCAACTTCATCGTGACCAGCCTCGAGCTGCTCCAGCGCTCCGAGCAGTACCGCAAAGAAGCGGGCGATCCCTCGGCGCATTGGGATCTGGTGATCATCGACGAGGCGCATCACCTCAAGGGTGAAAAGGCCTACGAAGCGGCGCAGGCGTTGGCGCGCAACTCGTGGGGCCTGCTGCTGCTCACCGCGACTCCGATGCAGCTCGACCCGGCGGAATACCAGGCGCTGCTCTCGCTCATCGACCCACTCACTGCGCCGACGGCCAAGGAGTTCGAAGCGCGGCTCGAGCGGCAGGAAGAATTGTCGAACGCCCTGCGTGCGCTGATGGCCGGCAAGTCGACCAAGGCCTCGGTGAAGGAGCTCGCGAAGAAGTTCCCCGAAGACGAAGCGCTTCAGGAAATCGAAGACGGCGACGAGATGCTGCTGCACCTCGCTGAGACGTACTCGTTGTCGGATCGCCTCATTCGCAACCGGCGCGCGACCGTGGGTGGCTTCTCTGCCCGCAAGTTGCACGTGCATCAGGTGGCGATCGCGCGTGACGAACTCGACGCGCGTGACGCGGCGCTCGCCCAGCTGGCCAAAGACGGCACGGTGCGTGGTGCGGCATTGGCCAACCTGGTTCGCCGCCTCGAGTCTTCCCCCGCGGCGTTCCTCTCTGCCTTGCGCGACAACCGTGCGCTGGCCGGCATGAAGCTGACCTTGCCGGACAAGGACTCGAAGTTCGGCGCGTTCGTGAAGGTGCTGCGTGGCATCTGGGAAAAGGAGCCGCGCGCCAAGGTGCTCGTGTTCACCGAAGCGCGTGACACTTTGGAGAGCCTGCAGTCGAAGCTCCGGCTCGAGCAGGTCGAAGCGCTCGCGTACCACGGTGAACTCGCGCTGGCCGAACGTGACCGGCAGGTCGCCCGCTTCCGCGACCCTGATGGTCCGCGCGTGTTGCTGTCGACCGAAGTCGGCGGTGAAGGCCGCAACTTCCAGTTCTCGCACCACCTGGTGAACTACGACCTGCCCTGGTCGCCTGCGACGATGGAGCAGCGCATCGGCCGGCTCGATCGCATCGGCCAGACGCAGTCGGTCGACATTCACGTGTTCGAAGCGCCGGGTACCTTCAGCGCTGACGTGCTGGCGGTGCTGCGTGACGCGGTCGGTGTGTTCGGTGAGACCGTCGGCGGTCTCGACGCGGTGCTGGAAGAAGTCGAGCCGCGGCTGACCGAACTCGCGCTGGCCGACACCAAAGGCCGCGCGGCCTACGTGAAGGATCTGGCCGACAAGGTGAAGCTGGCGCGTGAGCAGGTCAAGCGCGCGTACGATCCGCTGCTCGACCTGCGCAGCTTCGACAAGATCGAAGTGAAGGGGCTGGTGCAGCGTTCACACGAGCGCACCGGTATGGACGCCGACGAAGACGAGTCGCTCGAAGACGGGCTCTGGTCGATCGCGCGCGATCTCGACGAGCGGCTCGAAGAGACCATCACGGAGCTCGCCGATCGCATCGGCATCAAGGTCGATCAGGATCAAGAGGTCGACGCCTTCCAGTGCGGCTTCCACTTCGGCCAGACGCTCAACGTCGAGGCGTTGCCCGGCTACGACATCACCGAAGAGCGCACGGTGCTGGGCACCTTCTGGCGCGACACGGCGGTCGAGCAGGAAGAGATTGAATACTTCGCCACCGGTCACCCGCTGGTCGAGGCGCTCTTCGGCTTTCTGCGCGATGGCCCGTACGGCCGCAACGGCGCCCGCTTCCTCGACGTGAAGCAGCCCATCAAGGGCAAGGGCATCGAGTTCCTCTTCCACGTGACGCCCGCTGAGCCCAGCGACACCGCACCGGGTGCCCGCGTGCCCTCGCGCCAGCTCTCTCGTTTCCTGAGCACCACGTTGATCCAGGTGGCGGTCTCATTGCAGCCGCTGGGCAAAGCGAAGGTCGAGCCGTCGCTGCTCCCGATTCTGCGCGAAGTCGACGGGCGTTCGCTCAAGCCCAACGAAGTGGGCCCGGCGTTCCCCGAGCTGCAGAGCTTCGTCGACGAGGCCGCGAAGGCGGCGCTGGACTCAGCGAAGAAGCAGCTCGAGGCGATGAAGGACAGCGCGCGGGAAGCGATCGAAGACGAGCGCGACCTGTCGATGCTGCGCATCAAGCTCTCCTTGCAGCACCAGGGCGTGCCCGCGCAGAAGATCGATCAGGTGATGCGCGAAGAGCTCTCGTTCTCAGACGCCCTGCTCGACGCGTTGGATGGCACCACCGTGCAGCTCGACTCAGCCTGCGCGTTCGTGATCAACCGGTAGTCGTCGAGCGGCCCTACTGAAACTCGACGCGGGCTTCCTGGCTCGCGACGACCTGAACCGGCTTCGCGGGCCAGGTGCAGCCCGTGCAACGCACCTCGACCGTGTACCCTTGGGCTGAGCTGTTCGATCATCTCACCGAGGCTCGAGGTGACGACGACGCGGGCCTGACCCTGAGCAGAGGCTGGCAGCCTGACGCTCCCAACGATGTGACCCACGCCCTTCGTGAGGTTGATGGTGACTTCGGCAGTCTGACCAGCGCGCGTGATCACACTGCTGCTGGATCCGAATCGCGAGAAAGACAGCTGCGCCAACGACACACAGCAGAACCAGTCCCAGCGTTCTCGAGCGCATCGGCGCTAGGACATCACAATTGGGTTGAGGCTGCTCTCACGCGATTGCGCCGAAGACCGAAAGCAAGGAGCCCCAACAAGACGCCCGCAGGAGCGGTGGAACACCCGGTCGGCTCTCCGCGCGGGGGCGCCGGAGTGCCCGCATCCACCGTCATCATTCCAGGCCCGGCATCGACCGCGGGCAGGGGCCCATCTAGACACCGACCCATCGAACACGACGCACCGGCCCCACACAGCTCGCCGTCATCGACCACGCCATCACAATCATCGTCGAGCGCATTGCACCGCTCGATCAGCGCCGGCCCGGGCATGCAGTCGGCCACGTTGCACGTCGGCCCCAACCGCGCGCACCACCCCTGGCCACATCGTACCCGCGCACCTTCATCGACCTGATTGTCGCAATCGTCGTCCTTCAGATTGCAGGTCTCCATCATGCCGGGGTTGATGCTGCGGTTGGTGTCGTCGCAGTCGCGATCATTCTGAGCCCGCCCCCCGCCACCACACCCTGACGTCGGAGCGCCCAGCGCCCACCCAAACCCGTCACCATCGGCGTCAGGCCAGGTGGTGACCGAGGTGAGCCCGTCGTCGACCTGCCCGTCACAATCGTCATCCATCGCGTTGCAGCTCTCGACCTTGCCGGGCGTCTTGCGGTTGTCGAAGTCATCGCAGTCACCATCGGTCGCCGAGTACCCCGAGGGCGTCGAACAGTTGCGCGTGGTGCCCGAGCTGGTCGCGCCGATGCCATCGCCATCGATGTCGCGGAAGTACGTGGTGCCCGCGCAGCCAAACGACTGAGCCGTGCGGGCATCGTTGGCCTGGTCGCCGCTGGTGCTGCCGTTGCCGTTGGCGAGCACGGAGGCCACTTCAAAATCGACCCCGCCCATGCCTGCCGGGGCGGTCCACCTCGTATCGAAGGTCACCGCGCCACCCGCCGCCGCCCGGGGGCTCGAGTGCACGATGTTGCCGTTGACCACGCGCGTGTTCTGCCCCGACATGGTGGCGAAGGTGCCGGTGCCGTTCGCGCTCAGAAACAAACCACCGGTCGAGCCCGTGCCCCGAATGGTGACGCGCACCGTGATGGTGTCACCTGGGTTGAACATCACCGGCATCAAGGTGATCGACGTCTGCTGCGATCCGGTGCCGTGGCAGCCGCTGCAGTTCTGCACCTCGATGCCCCCACTTCGTGCGGAGGCCACTGACGCCGTCACCACCACTGCGAAGACCAGACCGCGCATGACTCAGCCGTTCTGCATGTACAGGGTGTACGGCGTGCACGTCGCTGCGTTGGTCGGGTTGCGGTAGACCTTGATGTAGTACATCGCGCCGTCTTGTCTGCCGGCGGAGCCGTCTTTGCGGAACGAGCGAAGGCCGCACTGCATGTTGCTCGAGGTGTAGCACTCGTTGACGCTGGTCGAGGTGTCGTAGCGGCTGACGCACATGCTGATGTTCGGGTCGCCCGAGCTCAGCGTGATGCGCACGTCGTAGTTGTCGCCCAGAAGCTGCGACCGATCTTCAGCGAAGAAGCGAATGTAGTCCTCGTCATCGGTGGAGTGGACGATGCCGGTGTGATTCGCCGACGAGCCGTTGTCGGCCAGCGTGCCCTTGTCGATGCCCGTGGTGCAGAAGCCGCCCGGGTCGGTGCCAATCTCGCGGCACTCACAGCCGTTGCTCGCCGAGTTGTCCGTGTCGTGCCAGCCCGTGTTGCAGCTGCCGATGGAGCACGTGCCCATGTTGCAAGACGGCGTGCCGTTGGTGATGGGGCAGCCCGCAAGACAGCTGCCGCCGGTGGCCGTGAGCGGAATCTCGGAGAACGGATCGGCCGGGTCGTCGGTCTCGATCGAAATGGAGCCACCCAGCGCCGCGCTGGTCTGGGCGCGGAACTCGACCTCGAATGCCACGCGCGCGTTGCGCTCGAGTTTCATGGGGAGCGCGGGCAGATTCCTGAAGCTGAACAGGTTCGAGGTGCCGCCGATGAAGGTGAGCCGTTTGATGGTGAGCGAGCCGTAGCCGATGTTGCGCAACTCGACCGGCTTCGAGAGCACCCACCCCTGCGGCACGGTGCCCCATGCGACGGCGAGGGGCGCTGCCTGCAGTTTGGGCTCGGTGATCACCGCGCGAATGGGAATGATCAACATGCCGCGGCCGGGATCATCCGAGACGATGGTGAGCGGCACTTCGATGATGCCCGGCATCAAGCCCTTCACTTCGACGTCGATGTTGAGGCGCTGCAGCGGCTGCAAGAGGGCTGTGTTCATACCGCCCTGGAAGCTGACCGTGACCCGGTTGGTCGGGTCGGTCGCCGAGAGCGAGCTGACGTTGAGGGGCTGACCGCCCACGTTGGCCAGCTGCACGCGAACGCTGCGGCGCGAATTCTTCGGTACTTCTCCGAACTCGAGCGCCGTCTCTTCGGGCTCGAGCGTGACGCGGGGCCAGGCGTAGCTGGTGCCTTCCACGGTCACGTACACGGGGTCGACACCGGGCGTCGACGACGCGAGCTCGACCTTGGTCTTGAGGTACATCTCCTCCAACGGCTTGAACACGAAGGGCAGGGCCACGCCCGCGTCAGGCACCAGGGCGATGTTCGCGGGCAGGTTGACCTGCAGTGCGGGCACACCAGAGTCAGCGCGGTCGACCTCGAGCGCGATGTTGCCGAAGCCCCCGTTGCGCACGGTGACGGGCAGCTCTTTGCGCTGGGTGACGGGCACCACGCCGAAGCTGATGGTCTGCGGCGTGGCCTGAAGCAGCGGCTCACCGACGAGCCGTTTCACCAGCGGTACCTTGAGCTCACCCGCTTCGATGCGATCGGCGCTCTCTTCGGCCGAGGCATCGGTGTACGTGACGAGCAGCTCGAGGTTCTCGCTCTTCGGCGCGCTGGTGACCCGGAAGCGCACGTCGATGGTGAAGTCGCTGGCGGCGCCGAGGATGAAGGGCGGCGGCTCAGCCGAGGTGATGGTGTACTCGGCGTTCGGGTTCGAGAGCACGATGCGCTTGATCGCGATGCGCCGGTTGACGTTCGAGGTGACCTTGACCGTCAGCGTGGTGTCGCAGCCGGGCACCACGCAGGTGAAGGCGAGCTGACGCGGGGTGGCGAGCAGGCCGCGGAAGGCGGGCACCACGGGGCCTGGCGGGTTGGGGTTCTTCGCCGGACCACAGGCAGAGATGACGGCAGCAGCGATAAGAAGGCGGGCGTTGGTCATCGGGGGCCTCACGGAACGCGGAACATGCTGTTCTGGCGCACCAGGTCGAGCACGTAGGTGCTGTCGCCCTTGCGGCCCAGGGTGGCGTTCTTCTCGGAAATGAGGGTGCCGTTGACGAAGACCTTCACGGTCACCGCCGAGCTGCTCTTGTCGAGGCAGATGCTCTGAATGAGGTCACCGATGTTCTGCCCGGGAATGGGAATGGCGCCCCCCGAGAGGTAGCCGACCAGCACCTCGACCGAGATGCCCAGGATGCCGGCCAGCAGATCCGTCGGCAACGATGCGCAGTCGTTCTGGTAGTTCACCATCACGCGGTACGTCCCATCCTGCCGGGAGTCAGCGAGGATGATGCGCTCTGGCTCTTCTTTCGGCGCGAAGGCCAGCCACGACGCGTTGCCGTGGTTGCCCCAGTTCATCGGGTTGGGCGTCTGCTTGTTGCAGACGTAGCCGAAGGGGTGCTCGAGGGTCATGTCGACGTTGCGCACGTCATTGTCGAAGGCGTTGTCGGCGCCGTTGTCGTAGGTCATCTCGAGCTTCACCACTTCGGCGCCGCCCCCGAGCACGCCGCGCGCGGTCACCGGAATGCTGACCGTGGGCCTGAGCGGATCGTTGGTCTCGAGGTTCAAGATCGACTGGAGCAC
>JAYTAT010000771.1:0-3046 GCA_043737315.1 Archangium sp. | reverse complement strand
GCAGAATTTGCGGACTCAGCCCGTTTTTCGCTGAGCCACGCGCTCGGTGAACCGCGCCAGTCGGGCCGAGACGGTCTTCCGGGTCACCCCCAGCGTCTGGGCGATCTCTTCCAGCGTGTGACCTCCGACCCAGTGCATGGTCGCCGCGGTCATCGTGAAGTCGTCTTCACCTTTGGTGAGAATCGCGAGGTCGTGGGCCCACTCCACCCGTTCGCTCTCGGCCATCGTCTGACGTGACGCCCAGCCGGCGCCTTGTTCTTCGACCGAGGTGTCAGGCTCGCCTTCCCGCACCGCCAGCTCGGCGGCCCGTCCGTGCCACCGCCCCCGCTTGCGCAGCCGATCGATGGCCTGGTTCGTCGCCACCCGATAGAGCACCGTCAATGGCTGCGCTTCACCACGCCAGTTGCCTTTGAGGAAACCCACGAAGGTGTCCTGCAGGCAATCTTGCGCCTCAGCATCAGAGCCAAGCAGCGCAAGGCAGCGGCGAAACAGCATCGGCCCGTAGCGGCGGTAGATGGCTTCGACTTCAGCTCGCTGCGCTTCGGGCGGCACGCACGAAAGGTCTTACCACGCCCGCCCATGGGTCCATGGCCCGTTGCGCGCCAACGCGGTAGATCCGCCTCGCCCATGGCGCGATTTTTTCTCTCATGCGTGTTGTTCGCCTCGGTCGCGCACGCCGAACGCCGCTTCGCGCTCCTGGTGGGGGCCAACGACGGCTGGGCCACCGATCGTTCGTTGCGCTACGCCCACGACGACGCGCGCCGGGTTCAAGAGGTGCTGGTGCAGCTGGGCAACGTCGCCATAGCCGACACCACGTTGCTCTACGAGCCCACCACCCGCGAGCTCGACGCTGCGCTCTCGAAGATCGAGGCCCAGCTCGCCGCCAGCACCGAGCCCACGCTGCTCTTCTTCTTCTACTCGGGGCACGCCGACGCGAGCGCGTTGCACCTGCGTGGCCCCGTCCTGGCGCTCACCGCGCTGGCCGATCGCCTCTCCACGACGAAGGCGGGGCTCACCCTCGCGGTGGTCGACGCCTGCCGCTCCGGGGCCATCCTCGGGACCAAGGGCGCCATGCCCGTGGCCGCCGTGCGCCTGCTGGCGGACGAGCCGGTGCAGGGTTTCGCCCTCTTGAGCTCCAGCGGCGCCGACGAGCTGGCGCAAGAATCGAAGGCGCTTGCGGGCTCGATCTTCACGCACCACTGGGTCTCTGCGTTGCGCGGCGCCGGCGACGTCGATGGGGACGGTACGATCAGCCTCACCGAGGCCTACGGCTACGCGTACGACCGCACCCGCATCGACACCGAAGCCACCTCCTTGCCGCAGCGCCCGGGGTTTCGCTTCTCTCTCAAGGGCCGGGGCGACGTACCGCTCACCCGGCTCATCACCGCGGCCGCCACGCTGGAACTCGAGGCCGAACCCAGTCACCGCTACGTGGTGGTCGACGCCGCCGAACAACACCTGGTCGCCGAAGCGAGATCAGACCCCAGCGAGCGACGACGCCTACAACTTGCCGCCGGCAGCTACCGCATCAAACGCCCCGTGCTCGACGGCGTGCTGGTGGCCGAGGTCACCATGTTGCCCGGCACGGTGCTGTGGGCCTCGCGGCTCGACTACCGCAAGGAGCCTCTCGAGGCGGGCCTGGTGAAAGGCTCGAGCGCCTTCGCAGAATGGGCGGCCAGCGGCACCCTCGCGCAAGGCGACGTGAACGCCGCGCTCGACATGTTTCAGCGCATGCTCGACGAAGACCCCTACGAGGTCCGCGCACGCAGAGGCAAAGCGCGCGCGTTGTTGGTGCGCTCCACCGAGCTGCAGCGCGAGGGCAAGGTGGCCGAAGAGCAGAAGGTGCTCGAAGAAGCGCTCTCGCTCGACCCCACCTTCGGCGACGACCCCTCCGTGGCCCGGTTCGCTGAACGCGCCAAGGTGCTCAAGTTCGAGAAAACCCGGCAGCTCGCGCTCAAGAAGGCCATCGCCGACGAGATTTTGAACGACCCGCGGCTCACCAAACACTGGGGCATCACCTTCGCGCTGCTGAGCACCAAGGGCATCCTCGTGCTGGAAGGCCACTGGATGCCCACGCCCTGGCTCTTCATCACCCTGGGCTTCGACTTCATCGGGCCCGGCATCGACTTGAGCGCGCGCTGGGTGCCGCTCCCCTCGATGTGGAGCCCGTACATCGGAGGTGGCGCGCACTACGGCTTCGATGCCTGGCAGCGCAAATCGAACAGCTCGATCACCATCAACGGCAGGCCCGCAGACCTTTCGTACGATGACATCTGGGGGAAGATGTTCCACGGAGACCTGGGCATTCAGTTCATGGCGCCCGGCGGCTTCACCGCAGAGTTCGGCGGCGGCCCGATGCTCTATTACTCAGAGCGCAAACAGGCCTTCGACTGGTTTGGTTTCATCCACCTGGGGCTGGGCGTCTTTTTTCGCTGAAAAGACCTACCCACGATTTCGACCTCGAACGACTGATGTGCACCGCTGGCCATCACGGCCGGTGCCGTCAACCCAACCGAGGTCACCCCATGAAGAAGCTCCTCTCCATCGCCCTTGCCGTTCTCGCGCTTTCCTCCACTGGCTGCGCTGGCATGCGCGCCTCTGCCGCCCGCGCGAAGTTCATCGAGAATGCGGTGATGGGCCACACCTACCAGCGGCCCTGCAACGACATCTGGGGCGCGGCCCGCACCATGTTGTTCGCGCGCGACTTTCAGGTGAAGAGCGCTGACGCCGCCGCAGGCCTCACGCTGGAGACCGAGTGGAAGATCACCCAGAACGCCAACTCGATGAGCAGCAGCCGCTACCTGTTTCAGGGCAGCGCGCCGTCGCCTACCAGCTGCCAGGTGTCAGCCACCCGCGCGGCGAAGAACCAGCAGGGCAGCACCAGCATGAACCGCGATTGGCAGATGGAGTGGGACCTTCTCAAGCAGGTCGACATCGAGTCGGCCCAGCGCATCGAAGTCGACGCCACCGCGGCCGGCGAAGTCGCGCGCAACCAGAAGAGCTGAAGAAACACTTCGCCTCTCGAAGAGCGGCCGTAGACTCTGGG
>JAYTAT010000770.1:0-3048 GCA_043737315.1 Archangium sp. | reverse complement strand
GCCGGCGCTCGCTGCGTTGCCGGTCACGCTGGTGCTCGGCCTCGTCATCGCAGGCATCGGCTTCAACATCGGGCACGACGCGGTGCACGGTTCATACTCGGCTCATCGCAGCGTCAACGGCGTGCTCGGCTTCGTCTTCGACCTGCTTGGTGCGAGCTCCTACAACTGGTCGCGTGCGCACAACGTGGTGCACCACACCTTCACCAACGTGCCGGGCACGGATCACGATCTCGACCCCGGCCCTTTCCTGGTGTTGCACCCGCAGCCGAAGCCCGCGCGCATCTACCGTTGGCAGCACGTGTTCGCCTTTCCGCTCTACGCGTTCACGATGATCGTCTGGGTCTTCAAGAAGGACTTCGTGCAGATCTTCGACCGCACGATGACCGGTCGAGGCCCGACTCAGCGCGGCGTGGTCTCGATGATCCTCGGTAAGCTGCTGCACTTCGGGGTCTTCCTCGCGCTGCCGATGCTGATCAGCCCGTACGCGTGGTGGCAGGTGGGCCTGGGGTACCTGGCGATGCTCGCGTCGGTCGGCTTTACGCTGGCGGTGGTGTTTCAGCTCGCGCACGTGGTCGAGGGCACGCAGTTCCCCCAGGCAGACGCCTCGCGGCGGCTGGCCGATGGCTGGGCAAGTCACCAGCTGCGCACCACCGCGAATTTCGCGCAGAACAGTCCGATGGCGACCTTCTTGTTCGGCGGCTTGAACAACCAGATCGAGCATCACCTGCTGCCCGGGGTCTGCCACATCCACTACACGGCGCTTGCGCCCGTGGTGCGCGCCTGCGCGGCTGATCACGGCTTGCCCTACCTCACCTCGGGCACCTTCCTTCAAGCCATCGCCTCGCACGTGCGCACGATGTACCGCCTCGGCCGTCCCTCGCTCTTGGCAAAGCGGGCAGAGGGTCACGTCTTCTTGCCGCTCGCCGCCTAGAGCGGGAGCTCGACGAACCCGACGAACGCAGGTGACGTGACGGCCGCCACCTCACCGACCGCGGTGAGCGCTCCGGTCGCGGGATTCACCCGGAACAACCAGACGGTCCCCGAGCCCTGGTTGCCGACGATGAGCCAGTTGCCTGAAGGGTCGAGCGAGAAGTGCCGCGGTGTCTGACCACCCGTCGCCGTGTGCCCGACCAACGTCACGAAGCCGGTGACCTGATCGACCCGCCACGTCACGATCGAGTCGTGGCCCCGGTTGCTGCCGAACACGAACTGACCGTTGGGATGCACGGCCACCTCGGCGGTGGTGTTGCCCGAGGTGAAGCCACTGGGCAGCGTCGTCACCTGCTGCACCGGCGTCAACGCGCCCGAGGCCGAGACGTCGAGGGTCTGCAACGTGTCGCCGAGCTCGTTCATCAAATACGCGCGCGGTTGCGTGGGGTGAAGCGCCATGTGGCGAGGCCCCGCGCCTGCGTCGGTGCGCATCACCGCGGGATTGAGAGGCGTCAATGTGCCCGCGTTGAACGAGAACTGCGCGACCTCGTCGTCCGCCTTACATGGCACGTAGACGAAGCGGTTGGTGGGGTCGGTGAAGATTTGATGGGCCTGCCCCAGCATGGTGATCGTCTGCGTGGGAGCCGCGAGGCCTCCGTCGGGCACCACGGGGATCACCGCCACCGAGCCACCGTTGTAGTTGGCGGCGAAGACGAACCTCCCCGTGCGATCAAATGAAACATGCGCCGGGCCGTTGCCCCCGCTGCTCACCCGGTTGATCAGCTGCAGACCTGCGTCTTGCGTGTTGAGCGCGAAGGCGGCGATCTGATTCGAGCCTTCGTTGGTGGCGTAGAGCCGTGCGTGAGCGACGTCGATGGCGAGGAAGCTCGAGCCATTGCCTGCGCTGGTCACGCCCATGAGCGTGAGACCGCCGTCGACGGGGTTGAACGCGAACGTGCGGATCTGCCCGCTGCTCGAACCGGTGAACACCACCACCCGGCCGGAGCCCGCATCAGGAAGACCTGCATCGGGCGTCCCCGCATCGGGAACACCTGCATCGAGAACACCTGCGTCGCTGAAGCCCGCGTCCGGAACACCTGAATCGGTGCCACCCGCGTCAGGCACTCCCGAGTCGGTCACGCCCGCGTCGCGGCCGCCTGCATCGACCTCGCCTGCGGTCCCCGAATCCACGCCCGAGTCGGCCGCATCGGGAGCACCGCACGCCGACACGAAGAGCACACACACGAGGCCGCGAAGTCCCATGCCTGACTGCTTGGCACGGTCTGGTACTCCATGCCTGCTCTGAAAACGGCCACCATCATTCGCCCGGGATTGTGCCGCGTTTCCGGGTAAGCCCGCGTCGTGAAGATGCCGTCGCGAAAGGCCCTCAGGGCGGAACTGCTCGAACTGCTGGAGCAGACGTTGACCACCCTCGAGGCTGCTCACGCCGATGCGCGGGCGGGTGCGACGCATGAGCAGGCCAAGCCCGAGAACGACAAAGACACCCGCGCCCTCGAGCAGAGCTATCTGGCCCGCGGCCAGGCGATGCGCATCGAGACGTTGAAATCGGGCATCGCTGCGCTGGGCACCATGAGCCTGTCGGATGGTGTGGTCGGGCGGGTGGGTGCGTTGATCATCGCCGAAGAGGACGATGCCGAGGTCTGCTTCTTCCTCGCTGCGGAAGGCGGCGGCACGAAGTTGAAAAGCGGGGTGCAGGTCGTCACGCCCGCCTCTCCCCTGGGTCAGGCGCTGCTCGGCAAGCGTGCCGGTGACGAGGTCGAGCTCAAGCTCGCCGGCAAGACGCGTGTGCTGTCGGTACTTGAAGTGAGCTGAAACTCAGGGCTCGGGTTCCACCACGGACATCGTGATGAACGCTGACGCGCTGCTGCGGCGCCAGGCCGCCTGCGAACACCAGCGTGGCCGCCGTTGACCACGCGGACCAACGAGAAGTTCTGTGAGCCCGGTATTACAGGCGAAGCACCTTCTTAGTGACCTGCCCCGCCTTCACCTCGACCTCGATTGATGCTGACGAACGTGAACCAGTTCGTGACTCAGAATTAGATCGTTGTGGATGTCAGCGGGGTTCAGCACCACATATCGAAAAAACGAGAACGTCGG
>JAYTAT010000769.1:0-3050 GCA_043737315.1 Archangium sp. | reverse complement strand
GCTCGAAAGCCACGCGGTCGATCTCGTGCTGGCGAACCGGCCTCCGGGGCGCGAACTTGCCGGGAAGCTCCGTTGCCGGCGCATCGCCCGACAACCGGTCAGCATCGTCGGAGCAAAGCAGAAGAAGGGCTTCCGGTTCCCCAAAGGCATCGGCGACACACCGATGATCGTTCCCGGCCGGGAGAGCGAGATCCGCTCGGAGTTCGACGCGTTGTGCGAGCAACTCGGTGTCCACGTCCGGATCCTCGCAGAGGTCGACGACATGGCCACGATGCGTCTGCTGGCGCGCGACTCCAAGGCACTCGCGCTGGTGCCATCCATCGTGGTGCGCGATGAACTTCGTGACGGCGTGTTGAGTGAACACTGCGTCGTGCCGGGGCTCTTCGAGACGTTTTACGCCATCACCGCTCGACGAAAGTTCCAGCACCCACTGCTCGAGGCGGTGCTCACGCGCGATGAACACGATCTCCTCGATGCGGACCCCCGGGAGTACACGCCGAAGAGCGACTTGAGGTAGCAGCGCGCGAGGGAAGGCGTATGAAAGCGCGATGACTGACGCGTTCTTCGTTCCTGATGGTGATGGCTTCTTTCCCCAGGTGCACGCGACCGGCCCATGGAGCGCCGAGTACCTGCATGGCGGGCCCCCGTGTGCGCTGGTGACCCGCGGCTTCGAGCGCGCGCTGCCCGATGATTTTCAGCTGGTGCGGGTGACGTTCGAGCTGTTGCGGCCGGTGGGCTTCGCGAAGTTGACGTTGAAGACCGAGGTCGCCACCGAGGGTGCGAACGCCCGGCGCGGCACGGCCGTGCTCGAGGCAGATGGCAAGCCGCTCATCCGCGCGCATGTGTTGGCGTTCAAGAAGGTACCCCTCGAATTGGATCTTCCCGTGGAGACGGGCCCCACCCCACCCGCGGGCCTCGAGCCGTTCGAGTTCGGGTTCTTCCCGGGCGAGGTCGGGTACCAGACCGCGATGGAGATGCGCTTTGCACGCGGCAAGCTGGGCCAGTCTCCCGTCGCCGTGTGGATGCGCATGAAGGTGCCGCTGCTGCCCGATGAGAAGCCGTCTCCATTCGTTCGCACCGTGTGCGCCGCAGACTCAGGCAACGGCGTGGCACAGGTGGTGGATTTTTCGAAGTTCACCTTCGTGAACGCCGACTTGAACGTGTCTTTGCTGCGGCGACCCAAAGGCGAGTGGATCTGTCTCGAGGCGCACACCACGGCGATGAAAGACGGGGTCGGTCTGTCGGACACGCGCTTGTGGGACGAGAAGGGGCCGTTCGGCCGCGGGTCTCAAAGCTTGCTGGTGCGCCCTCGCGTCGCTCCGGCAGCCGGGTAGTTCGAAGGCGATGACCGCGACGCGGCTGGGGGTTGCAGTCACTCCACCGGGCAGGGGTACTCGACCTCGACCTCGGAATCAGCCTTCACCGCGATGGTCTGCACCGGGCCCGCGACGGTGTTGCCGGCCGCGTCGTAACAATCGAAGCGCACCTTGTGATTGCCCACCTTCGCCTTGATGCCCATCAGCGGCGAGCCGCCCAGTTTCTTGCCGTCGAGGTACACGTCGGCGGTGTCATTAGCGCGCAGATTGAGCACGCCCTCGGCAGGCGGGGCCTTCGGGGCAGCAGCGACAGGCTCAGGCTTTGCGATGACGGGCTCTGGCTTCACGGCGACAGGCTCAGGTTTCGGAGCCACCGGCTCAGGCTTTGCGACGACGGGCTCTGGCTTCACAACGACAGGCACAGGCTTCGGCGCAACCGGCTCGGGCCTGGCGGCCACGGGTTCAGGCTTCGCAGCCACGGGCTCGGGCGTCTTCTCGGCAACCGGCGCCTTTTCCGCCGCAGGCTTGGCAACGGGCGTCTTCCGAGGCGCCGCATTCGCCACCATCTCGGGGAACTGACGAAGTGCAATCGGCGGAGCGGTGCGCGGAGTGGCCGCGTACGGCGCGCCTCCACTGACCACCGCCATGGCGAGCGCACCTGCGCTGCCCAGCCCAAACACCGCCACGAAGATCCATTTCACTGCAGCCACGTCGTCCTCCACTGTTTCTGTAGGTCCCCCGTGAAACTGTCCTAAAGGGGCACCGGCTTAGACCACTTCGGAGATTACACATGTTTCTCGGCCTCGCCCTCACCGCCGTCCTCGCGCAGTCAGATGCTGCAGCCCCCACGACCGTTCCCGCCGGGATGAGCGCAGCCGACCGCTCGGCCGCGGCCGCTGAGAAGGCCGCCGCAGCAGCGCAGATGGCCGCCGAAGCCGCGATGCGCATCGCCAACGCCATGGCGGGCCCCCTGCCGGGTGCTGCCGCCGCCGTCGACGACAAGAGGAAAGACGCGTGGATCGGCAACGTCGGTGTGGGCCTCACCTTCATCACCGGCAACAGCCAGACCCTCACGATGACTGGCAGCGCCGCCGCCGATCGCAAGTGGGAGAAGTGGGCGCTGGGCATTCGCGCCAACGGTGCATACGGCCTGGCGAACCCCGACACCAACGCGTCGGCCACCTCGTCCATCACCGCGCGCCGCGCCGTGGGCACCGTGCGCCTCGACCGCACGCTGGGCGACAGCTTCGCGGCGCTCTTTGGCCTGGTGGGCTCTGAGTTCGATCACATGAAGAACATCGAGTCGCGCACCATCGGTGAGCTCGGCGCGGGCCTGACCTTCTTCAACAAGAAGGAAGGCGACCTCGAGAAGTTCTACCTGCGCCTCGACCTCGCGATGCGCTCTGGTTACGAGACCCGCTTCCAGTACTTCCCCGTGCCTGCCCCGGTGAAAGACTACGGCATCGTCATCCTCGCGCCGCGCGCCGCCATCACGCTGCGCTGGAGCTTCTCGAAGGACGTGCGCCTCACCGAAGAGCTCGAGTTCGTGCCCTTCCTGCTCGCGCCCACGCTGGGCCGCCTGCTGATCAACAACAACACCAAGCTCAGCGCGCGCCTCACCGGGAACCTCTCGCTGAACACCGCGGTGCTGATGAACTTCGATTCGATGCCCCCGCAGGGCGCCGACGGCCTGACCCGCAAGGAGACCGACGTCGCGTTGACCGTCGGCCTCGA
>JAYTAT010000768.1:0-7549 GCA_043737315.1 Archangium sp. | reverse complement strand
AAGCCGCACGCGGTCGGCATGATCGTGCGCGAGTATTCTGAGCCGTCGAATTGGCGCAGCCAGGAGTCGCTCGACGCGATGCTTTCCCGCTGCGGCGTTGGCGGCATCGAAGGCCTCGACACCCGGCGGCTCGTTCGCCACCTGCGCACGCACGGCGCGCAGATGGGTGTCATCTCCACGGGGAATCACTCCGCCCAGGCGCTGGTCGAGAAGGCAAAGCAGGCGCCTGGCATGGAGGGCCTCGATCTGGCGACCGGCATCTCGACCAAGACGGCCTACGAATGGACGAAGCGAACGCCCAACGTGCTCAGCGACGCCACGTTGCCCCAGGTGCCGCCGCGGTTCCGGGTGGTGGCGGTCGACTACGGCCTCAAGAAGGCGATGCTTCAGTTTTTGGTCGACGTGGGTTGCCACGTCACCGTGGTACCGGCCTGGGAGACCTCGGCCGAGATCCTCGCGCGCAAGCCCGACGGCGTGTTCCTCACCAATGGCCCCGGCGATCCCGCGGCGGTGAAGGGTGCTGACAAGACGGTGGCCGAGCTCATCGGCAAGGTGCCCGTGTTCGGCATCTGCCTGGGCCACCAGATCCTCGCGCTCGCGCTGGGCGGCAAGACCTGGAAGATGAAGTTCGGTCATCGCGGCGCCAACCAGCCCGTGAAGGATCTGGTGACCGGCAAGGTCGAGATCACCGCGCAGAACCACGGCTTTGCGGTCGACGCGAAGAGCCTCGAGGGCAAGGCCGAGGTCACGCACCTGAACCTGAATGACTCGACGGTCGAGGGCCTGGTGGTGCCTGGCGCACGCGCGTTCTCGGTGCAGTACCACCCCGAGGCCTCGCCCGGCCCCCACGACGCCCGCTACCTTTTCCAGCGCTTCGCCGACGTGATGGCTGGAGCATGAGCGGCGCCCCACACCCTTTTCTCGAAGAGCTGATCGCCTTCGCCACGCCTGAAGAAACCAAGCCTGATCTGCTCGCGGCACGCGCGGCGTGGTTTCTGAAGAACGGCGAGGTCTTCGACGAAGATCGACAGCTCGAGCAGCGCATGGCGGGGTTTCTCGAACACTACGCATGCGATCGCATCGCTCCGCATTTTGGCAAGACGCCGGCGCGGCAGCGCTACGAGCAGTCGCTCAAAGAAGACGTGCCCGAGCGCGCCGCGGCGTTCCGCGCGTTGACCGAGACCCTTCACGGAATCTTCGAGGTGCGGCGCATCGCGAAGGGCCAGGTGCGGCTGCGCGGGTTGTTCTCGGGCATCACCTGGGACGTGACCGAACGAAGGCAGATCGTCGGCCTGGGCGTGGGTGACGTGCTCGAAGCGCGCCTGTTGCCGTTCGCAGGTCACCTGCACTTCTCGGCCTCGTATTGTTTCCACCCGCACGAGGCGGCCAGGCAGATCAAGGCCGAAGCGAAACGCAGGCTGAAGGCGGGCGTCGCCGACGAAGCGGCGTTCGTGCACGAGTGCGCGGTGCGAAGCTTGAAGACCGAGCGGTACCGCCAGATCGCCGTCGAGAAGATCTACGACTTCACGCCGCGCAAATGAGGGCCGTCGCCCCGTTCCTTCACCGGCTGTCCAACAAATCCAGAAAGTCCCGCAGCCGCTCGAGCTCTTCATCCTCGAGCTGATCGAATTCCACCCCATACCCACGCACCGATACGCTCACGTGCTCGGCGCGGGGGGTACGCACGTCGATGCGCCCCGTCCCCGAGCGCGTGAACTTGATGTGAGCGACCCACGGCTCACCTCCTGGCATGGGAATGCCGATCACGCCGCCTTCACCGATCTGCACGTCATCGATCGCCTGCACCTCCTCGATGAAGGCGCCAGTCTCTGACAGCTCCAGCACCCGAGCGCGCGCCGCATCACCACCACTGTCGAGCTCTATCTGAGAGCTCAACTCGCAGCGGTACCGGACAGGGCGGTGCGTCGTCATTCGGCGCTGATCATCTCACAACCGCCGAATGGTCATGAGGTTGGTGTTGCCCGGCTGGCTCAGTGGAGTCCCCGCGACGATCACCACTGTCTGCCCCGGCCTCGCCCAGCCTTCCTTCGCGCACAGCTTCCCCACGGCTTGAATCATCGCATCGGTCGAAGTGAGCCCGAGCGCGACGTGGCCGGTGACGCCCCAGTACAGCCCCATGCGCCGCACGACGGCAGGGTGGGGGGTGAGCGCGATGATGCGCGATCGGGGGCGGAGCTCCGAGATGAGCCGCGCGGTCTGGCCGCTCTGGGTGAACGCCACGATCGCCGCCGACTGCAACCGATCTGCCGCGCTCACCGCCGCCGCCGACACACCGGTCGAGATGTCCTGGGTGACCTGGTACGGCTGCACGCGCAACGGGTTTCGCCGCTCGGCTTCGAGCACGATCTTCGCCATCATCCGAATCGTCTCGACCGGGTGTTTGCCCGCCGCCGTCTCGCCCGACAGCATCACCGCGTCGGCACCGTCGTAGATGGCGTTGGCGACGTCGGAGACCTCGGCGCGGGTGGGGCGCGGATTGGTGACCATGCTCTCGAGCATCTCGGTGGCGACGATCACCAGGCCCCCGCGTGCATTGGCTGCGGCCACCGCTGCCTTCTGAATGCCCGGGAGCTGCTCGAGCGGCATTTCCACGCCCAGGTCGCCGCGAGCGATCATGATGCCGTCGGCTGCTTGAGCGATCGCATCGAGATCTGCCACGGCTTGCGGCTTCTCGATCTTCGCGATGAGCGGTGTGCCCAGCTTCTTCACGTACGCGCGCGCCTGGTGAATGTCCTTCGCGCTGCGCACGAAGGAGAGCGCCACGAAGTCGACGCCCAGCTCCTGGCCGAAGGCGAGATCTTCGATGTCTTTGCGCGTGATCGTCGGCACCGACACCGAGGCGCCCGGCAGGTTGATGCCCTTGTGATCCTTGAGCACGCCGCCGACGAGCACGAGGCAGGTGATCTCCGTGCCCTTGACCGAGATCACCTGCAGCTGCACCCGGCCATCATCCAGCAGCACCGGGTCACCCTTCTTCACGTCGCGGGTCAGTGACTTGATGGGGGTCGGCAGCACGCCACTCTCGCCCAGCACCTTGCGGGTGGTGATGGTCACCTTCTGCCCCTCGACCACGGTCATCGAACCGCTCACGAAGCGGCCCAGCCGCACCTTGGGACCCTGAATGTCCTGCAGCAGCGCGATGGGTTTGCCGACCTTCTTCGAAACCTTTCGGAGCAGCTCGACCCTCGCGCGGTGCTCGTCATGGGTGCCGTGCGAGAAGTTGAGCCGCGCGACATCCATGCCTGCCAGCACCATCGCTTCGAGCACTTCTGCCGAGGAAGAAGAGGGGCCGAGAGTGCAGATGATTCGAGCTTTGCGCATGGGTCTCCTGGGGCTGTGAGGCTGTGTCGGGAAAATGCCCCGGTTGACGCCTCCGAGCGCGACTTTCTACGCTGTAGTTTGTGGTGGCGGTGAAGTGCCATCCGGGGGGAGCGCAGGAGCTGTTTCCTTGGCTCGCACGGAGGCCGGAGTGAGTGACAACAGAAAGTTCGAGCGCATTTCTTCCCGCCTTCGCTGCTGGTGCGAGGGCGAGAACATCACCGTCTACGCGCGTATCGGCAACCTGAGCGAGGGCGGGATCTTCGTGAGAACCAGCACCCCTTTGGAGCGCGGCAGCAAGGCGACCTTGCGCTTCGGCGCTGATGGCACGGAGGCGCCGGCGCGGGTGGTGTGGTGCCGGAATGAAGGGCAAGACGGCCCCCCCGGCATGGGCCTCGTGTTCGAGGAACTTCAGGACAGCGTTCGTGAGGTAATTCGTCGGTTGATCGACGAAGATCGCTCGCCTTCGAAGGCACAGATCAGTAGCTGAGAATCGATTGCCCCCGCCGTACCTGAAGCACGAGGAGCGCCTTTGCGGATCGCCATCATCTCCGACATCCACAGCAACATCGAAGCGCTCACCGAAGTCTTCAAGACCATCGACAAGCAGAAGGTCGATCGCATCGTCAGCCTGGGTGACGTGGTCGGGTACGGGGCCTCACCCAACCCCTGCTGCGAGCTCGTTCGTGAACACGCCGAGGTCACGCTGCTGGGCAACCACGACGCCGCCGTCGCCGGCCGGATGGACTATTCGTTTTATTACGATGCCGCGCGCCACGCCCTCGACTGGTCGGCGAACGTGCTCACCGAAGAGAACCTCCACTGGCTGCGCAGCCTCCCGTACACCTACCGGATCGGCGACGTGGGCTTCTGCCATGGCTCGCCCGTCGAGCCGCGCAGCTACGAGTACATCTTCGCGCTCGAGCAGGCGCGCGAGCTGACCCCGTTCGCAGGCGACCTGCCCGAGGTGACGTTCATCGGGCACAGCCACCTGTGTAAGGCGTTCGCCATCGGTTCGGGCGAAGTGAACGACGTGGTGGCGCAGAAGTTCGGCATCCGCAAAGGCTACAAGTACATCATCAGCGTCGGCTCGGTCGGTCAGCCCCGCGACTATGACAATCGCTCGTGCTTCGTCATCCACGACACCGAAGCGCGCACCGTCGAGTACGTGCGGGTCGAGTACGACATTCAGGCGTCGGCCCAGCGCATCTTCGATGCCGACCTGGCCCTGAACTTCGGCAAGCGCCTCTTCCTGGGCGTCTAATTCGCCCTTGCGACCGGGCGGCGGCGGGGCGAGAACAGCCTCGCTCCCGATGCGCGATCAAACCTTCATGACGTTGATGCGGTTGTTGCCGAAGTCGGCCCTCTCTGCGGCCGTCGGCAAAGCCACCCGGGCCCCTGTTCCCGCGGCCGTTCACCAGGCCGCGATGCGGGTCTTCGCCAGGCAGTACGGCGTGAATCTCGAGGAGGCCGAAGGCTCGGTCGAAGACTTCCCCACCTTCGGCGCCTTCTTCACGCGGAAGTTGAAGCCGGGCCGGCGCACCATCGACATGGATCCGAAGGTGATCGCGAGCCCGGTCGATGCTCACGTGTCGCAGATCGGCACCATCGAGCGCGGCGCGTGCCTGCAGGCCAAGGGCATCAGCTTTCCCGTCGACAAGCTGCTCGGCGACGCCCGCCGTGCGCTCGACTTCGAAGGCGGCTCGTTCGCCACGCTTTACCTCTCGCCGCGCGACTACCACCGCTTCCACGCGCCGTTGCAAGGTCACATCACGGGCTATCAGTACCTGCCTGGCGAGTTCTGGCCGGTGAACCCGAAGTCGGTGCGCACCAAAGAGGCGCTGTTCGCCATCAATGAGCGGCTGGTCACGTACCTCGAGACGCCCGCGGGGCCCTGCGCGTACATCGCCGTCGGGGCCACCTGCGTGTCGCGCATTCACGCGGCCTACGACGAGCTCATCACCCACCGCGGCGAGCCCCAGAAGGGCCACACCTACCCCCGGCCCATCGCCATCGAGAAGGGCAGCGAGATCGGCATGTTCGAGATGGGCTCGACGGTGATCCTGCTGTTCGCGCGCGGCAAGATGACCTGGGACCCGTCGCTGCTGGCCGATTCGCCCGTGGTGCTCGGCCAGAAGATAGGAACGATTTCGTGAACAAGACCTTCGCCGCCGTGAAGGGGATGAACGATCTCCTCCCGCCGCAGATCGAGATCTGGCAACGCATCGAGGGCATCGCGCGCACGTTGTTCGGCCGCTACGGCTTCTCGGAAGTGCGTACGCCCATCGTCGAAGACACCGCCCTGTTCGTGCGCAGCGTCGGCGAGGTGACCGACATCGTGGGCAAAGAGATGTACACGTTCATCGACAAGGGCGACCGGTCGATCTCGATGCGGCCCGAAGGCACGGCGCCCGCGGCGCGCGCGTACATCGAAAACGGGGTGGCGAACACCGAGCCGCTGACCCGCTGGTTCTACATGGGCCCGATGTTCCGCTACGAGCGCATGAAGACCGGGCGTTATCGCCAGTTCTACCAGCTCGGCGCCGAGGCTTACGGCGCGCTCGACCCGGCGCAGGACGTCGAGGTGATCTCGTTGTGCCACGAGTTCTTCAAGCAGATCGGCGTGCCTGACGTCGTGCTGCACTTGAACTCGTTGGGCGATGGCTCGACGCGGCCGGCGTATCTCGAGCTGCTCAAGCAGCACTTCGCGCCGTTGGTCGAGGTGATGAGCCCCGAGGCGAAGCTCGCCTACGAGAAGAACACCATGCGCCTGCTCGACTCGAAGGAGGCCGCGCTGCAGGAGGCGATCGTTTCTGCGCCGGCGATCCTCGAGACGATCGATGAAGGCTCGAAGAAACACTTCGCCGACGTGCAGCGGCTGCTGACGAAGCTCGGCATTCCCTTCGAGCTCGATCGCCGGCTGGTGCGCGGGCTCGATTACTACACGCGCACCACCTTCGAGTTCATCTACGAGCCGAAGTCGGGTGAGAACACGCTGGGTACCGCGGGCACGGTGTGTGGTGGCGGCCGGTATGATCGACTGGTGCACGAGCTGGGTGGGCCTGAGAAGCCGGCGGTCGGTTTCGCCATGGGCCTCGATCGCCTGGTGCTGCTGGTGGAGAAGCTCAAGGGCATCGAGCGCGCGGCCCCTACGCTGTTCATCGGCACCTTCGATGGGCCCGAGCGGGATGACGCGGTCGCGTTGGTGATGAAGCTGCGCAACGAGGGCTTCGAGGTCGACTTCGATCCGCGCAACGGCAAGCTGCCCAAGCAGAAGGAGCGGGCGAGCAAGGTGAACGCCGCCTTCTTCGCGGCCTATGGCGGCAACGAGCACACCTCGCGCACCCTGAAGATCGACAACATGCGTCTGGCGCCGGACGCTCCCAGGCAGACCGTCGAGGTCGCCATCGACGCGTTGCCCGCGTGGCTGAATTCGAAGAGCAAGACCCCGTCGTGAGGAACTTCATGAGCCGAACGTTGCTGCTGCTCTCCCTCATTGCCGCCCCGGTGCTCGCTGAAGACCTGGCTGAGGTGAACAAGCTGGTGCCGGCGTTCCGGTTGCCCGTCTACAACGCCAAAGAGTTCGGCGAGTCGTCGGTGGCCATCGACACCTACGTGGGCGCCGAAGCGACCGACAAGAACACCAAGGCGTTGCTGGTTTCGTTCATGGCGAGCTTCTGCGGGCCCTGCAAAAAAGAGATGCCGTATCTGCAGAAGCTCCACGAGAAGCACAAGGCGAACGGCCTGCGCGTGATGATGGTGGCGATCGACACCGAGCCGGAGGGTCAGCAGAAGGTCAGCGACCTGATCGCGGAGAACAAGGTGACGTTCCCGGTCGCGAAGGATCGTTTCAACATCGTGGCGCGCCGGTGGTTGGGCACGAAGAGCCCGCTCCCGTCGCTGTTCATGGTGCGCCCCGATGGCACCATCAGCGCCGTGCACCGCGGCTACTCGACCGACGGCGCTGAGCTGCTCGGCAAAGAAGTCGAAGCCGCCCTGGGTCTCAAGAAATGAATGAAGCAGTTCCCACTCTTCGGGGGGGAAAGGGCAGTCGCCTGGCCGTGATCGCAGGCCCAACGGCCTCGGGCAAAACAGCCCTCGCCCTCGAAGTCGCCAGGCGCCTGAACGCCGAGATCGTCAGCGCTGACTCGCAACAGGTCTACCGGCACTTCGACATCGGCACGGCCAAACCCTCAACCACGGAACTCGC
>JAYTAT010000767.1:0-3052 GCA_043737315.1 Archangium sp. | reverse complement strand
TTTTTTCTTCGATGATCATTGCGAGTGCATAGAAACTGCATATACATGCGCAATCCATGCATCACCTCGCAGGCCTCATCGGAGCGTCCGGCTATTCGGGCATCGAGCTGACCCGGCTGTTGCTCCATCACCCGGGGGTCAAGCTCGCCTTCGTCACCTCGGATCGGTGGGTGGGGCAGAGCGTCGCCTCGAAGACGGCGCTGCATTCAGATCTCGTCTACGTCAGCAACGAGCGGGGCCTCGAGTCGGCCAAGGGGTGCGACGTGGTGTTCCTCGCCACGCCCGCGGAGACCTCGCTGGAGCTCGCCCCCAGGCTGCGCGCGCAAGGCGTCCGCGTGGTCGATCTCGCGGGTGCCTTCCGCCTGCAAGACCTCGCGAAATACCCTGTCTTCTACAAGTTCGAGCACAGCGCCCCTGCGATGCTCCAAGAGGCGGTCTACGGAATGCCCGAGCTCTTCCGCGAGCGGATCCGCGGGGTGAACTTCGTGTCGAACCCGGGCTGTTACGCCACCGCGGCCGCGCTGTCCCTGGCGCCGCTGCTCAAGCGCGGGCTCATCGATCCCACCTCCATCGTGATCAACGCCGCCTCGGGCGTGTCGGGCGCAGGCCGCAAAGCCAGTGAGGATTACGGCTTCATGGAGATCGACTCCGATTTCCGTGCCTACAAGACGCTCAAGCACCAGCACCTGCCGGAGATCGAGCAGACGCTGGGCGGCGTGAAGCTGGTCTTCACCCCTCACCTGCTGCCCATCAAGCGCGGCATCTTGAGCACCGCGGTGGCGCGTTTGAAATCAGGCGTGAGCCAGGCCGACGTGAATGACGCCTTCACCACCGCGTTCGGCAAAGAGCCGATGGTGAAGCTGCTGCCTTCTGCCGACGCCGTGCGCATCGCCGACGTGGCGAAGACGCCGTTCTGTCTCATCGGCGCGTCGACCGACGAGAGTCACGTGGTCAGCGTGAGCGCCATCGACAACCTGCTCAAGGGCGCCGCCAGCCAGGCCGTACAAAACATGAACCTCATGCTCGGGCATGAGGAGACCACCGCGCTGTTAAGCTAGAGGTCCTTCAACATGCCAGTCGCTCGTGGGTTCCTGTTCGCCGGGCTGCATGCCGGCATCAAGCCGTTCAAGAAGGATCTTGCGCTGGTGGTCAGCGAGTCGCCCTGTGCCGCGGCGGCGGCGTTGACCATCAACAAGGCGAAGGCCGCCCCGGTGGAAGACTGCGTGCGCCGGCTGCCCATGAGCGGCGTGCGTGCAGTGTTGATCAACTCTGGCAACGCCAACGCGCTCACGGGCGCCGAAGGGTTGCAAGACGTGGTCGAGCTGTGCGCTGCCACGGGCAGGGTGCTCGAGGTCGGCGCAGAGACCGTGTTGATGGCGTCGACCGGCGTCATCGGGCAACGGCTGCCCAAGGCGAAGATGGTCGAGGCACTGCCGCGCTTGAAGGCGCAGCTGAAGGCCGCACCTGAATCGGCAGCCGAGGCCATCTGCACCACCGACACGCACATCAAGATCGCCAGCCGCGCGGTGCGCATCGGCCGCAAAGAAGGGCGCATCACCGCCATCTGCAAGGGCAGCGGCATGATCGCCCCGCAGCTCGCGTCGACCATCGCCATCATCTGCACCGACCTCGCCATCACGCCCGCGTTGCTGCACCAGGCGCTCATCAGCTCGATGGAAGGCAGCTTCAACAACCTCACCATCGACAACGACATGAGCACCAACGACGCGGTGATCGCGCTCGCCAATGGTCAGCTCGGCAACCCGGAAATCACCGAGGCGAACGCGGAGTACGAGCTCTTCGCCACCCAGCTCCAGTCGTTGTGCGTCGAGCTGGCGCGCGAGGTCGCCAAAGACGGTGAAGGCGCCACCAAGCTGCTCGAGGTGCGGGTGATCAACGCGCCCACGCTGCCCATCGCCACCGACCTCGCGCGCAGCGTCGCCGGCAGCACGCTGGTGAAGGCCGCCGTCTTCGGAGCGGACCCCAACTGGGGCCGGGTGCTCGCCACCGTCGGTGCGCGCTGCGGCTCGCAGAAATACGACGTGGCGCCGGGTGAATCGAAGGTCACCGTACAGGGCATCGTGGTCTACGACCGCAAACCCACGCTCGATCTCACCACGTTGACGCCCACCAACGCCGATGGGCCCTCGGGGCATCCCAACCTGCGCGCGCGCATGCGCTCGCCCGAAGTCTTGGTGGAGATCGATCTGCGCTGCGGTGAAGCGGCCTCGGTCGGCTGGGGCTGCGACCTCTCGTACGACTACGTGAAGATCAACGCCGATTACACTTCACTGCTCGTGCCCACGGCCGACGGCAGCGTGGCGAAAGACGATCGGCTCACCAACTACTCGCCCAAGTTCAAGGTGAACCTGGTCAAGGAAGCGCTGACCTACATCTCGCGCTTCGCCGACAAGCGCGTGGTGATCAAGCTGGGCCGCCAGGCGATGGGCAAAGACTCACTGCGCGCGTCGATCGTGGAAGACGTGCAGCTGCTTCGCGCGGTGGGCATGGTGCCCATTCTCGTGCACGGCGAGAGCCCCGAAGGCACCTCGAAGGGCGATTCGCACAGTCGGGAAATGATGGTCTCCGGCCAGACCAACACCGAGCTGGTCACGTTGCTCAACCGCACCGGCGTGCAGGCGATCGGGCTGTCGGGCATGGATGCGTCGTTCATGAAGGGCCGCCGCATGGGCGAAGGGCTGCCCGGCGAAGTGATGAGCATCAACCTCGACCTGCTCGAGATGTTTCTGCAGCGCAACTACGTGCCGGTGGTCTCGCCGGTGGGTTTTCTCGACGACGGCAGCACCTTGCCGCTCGAGCCTGATCAGGTGGCCAGCGAGATCGCGCGCACCGCGAAGGCCTCGAAGCTGGTGTTCCTCGTCGGCGGCCCCGGCTTCGTGGAGAACGACGAGCTGCTCGGTCAGATCAACACCACCACGCTGCGGCAGAAGGTCGACAAGGGCGTCTTCAACAAGAACCTCGCGCGCAAAGCGACGTGGGCCATCGCGGCGCTGGAAGGCGGCGTGGAGCGCGTGCACGTCATCGACGCCCG
>JAYTAT010000766.1:0-7552 GCA_043737315.1 Archangium sp. | reverse complement strand
GGCTGTCGGTCGCCACGAAGAATCCACCGTGCGAGAGATCGCTTTTGAACTGCGAGGCCAGCTCACTCAAGGTGTCGATGCGCACGTCGAGGTCTGATTCGCACCGTTCGATGGGCTTCGTCACGATGCGCACCTGCCGCGGCTCGCGGCGAGCCTGGGCGGTGCGGGTGAGCAGGTCGGCGAGCGATTGAGAGGCGCGCAGCTCGAGCCAGAGCCCGACTTTCCCCGGGGGTGGCGTGCGGTGAACGCGGGTACCGTGGCAGTGGGGGTATTCGTCGGTCGGCGTGGCGAAGACCACGCTGAAGGTCTCGGACTCGGTGGGGCGCGCGGTGGGAACCCAGAGCGCTCCTTCGGCGACGTGATGGGCCCACGCAGCCAGCAGCCCCTCTTCTGAATCAAAGCCCACGCGAAGCCGCGCGGCCGGGCCGTGACGTTTGAGCTCTGAGAAGACGAGCGAGAGATCACCTTCGGCGTTCACCAGCAGGGGCACCGCCGCGCGTTTGTTTTCGAACTCGGCCTGCGCGTGAAAATCGAGATCCTCGAGATCGAGCAACTGCGCCGAGAGCACCGTGCCCAACGCACCGACGCGCGTGTGCTGCACGATGAAGCTGTGCCGGTCTTCGAAGCCGAGCAACAGGAGCAACGTGTCTTCGCCTTCTTTCCTGCGGACCTCGACGCGGCGAAGCGGGGGTTGCACCAACTGCAGCGCTTGCAGCCCTTCTTCGAGCGGCTGCACGGCGCTGATCGGAACCTGCAGTGCGACCTGGAAAAGTTCGAGCTTCACGCCTGATCGGTAACGGAGGTGGTGTACCCGGCGCACCGATTGCTTCGTTCGGCGGGTCGGTCACGCACCAGGCGCAGTGAATGACTCACATGCTCATTGCACGCGAAACTGCACCTGCCCCGCCCGCCCATCAGAGCCCGAGTAGCCGCTCGCTCCGTGCGGCCCGTCGCTGCCGCGCGAACCCGAAGAACCGCTCGACAACGTCTCGGTGCGCCCATCGACCGAACACGTGGTGCCCGAACCGCCGCTGCCGCCATCACCGCCCCGCCCACCGCGGCCAGCTGAACCACCATCACCACCAGAGCCCCCGCGGCTCTTGACCAACGTGCGCAGCCACTGCTCATCCGAAGCGCACCGGCCGCCGCACTGCAACACCACGAAGACCAGACCGCCGTCACCGCCGTTGCCGCCGTGACCACCATCACCACCGCGCCCGCCATCACCACCCTGACCACCCGGCTGTCCTGGACTGGAAGGGCAGCTCGCGTTCGCGCCGTTGTGCCCCGAGGTGCCGTCGTAGCCGTCGTTCCCCGACGCGCCGGTCGCGCCCCTGCCACCCGCACTCACCACCTCGAACGACGACGCGAAACCCCGGGGCAGCACGGCCATTCGACGCTCGCCGTGTTCACTGACGGTCGAGAACAACAACGCCGAAGCCACCGGCTCCACCACCACGTTCACCGAAGGCGCGCGATCTCCGGTGTTGCCCGTGAAGTCAATCGAGCCGGGCGCCTCGAAACGCAGCGGCACCTGAAGCGAAGTCACCAACCGCCCTGCAAGTCGAATCGGAAGCACCAAGCCCTCGTCAGCGCGCGCCAGCTCCATCGCTTCGGCCATCTGCAGGTGCTCGGGCAACCGCACCAGCCCCTCGCTGTCGAAACGCACCACGGGGTTCGCGACCTCGACCTCGCGCGCATCGATGCACGGCTCGACCGCGAGCGCGGCGGCAGGTCTGCACAACGAGAGCGGCCGGCTCCACCCCACCGGAAACCGCAGACTCGCATTCAAGTCGAGCACCGGCACCAGCTGCGCCCCGGTCTCGCCGGGCACCAGCAACGTCACCAGCTGCCTCTCGACGTGCTGACGAATAAGGACGAGAAAGGGCAACGCCATGGGCAGCTCGGGCCGGGCCAATTGCAACGCAGCCGCCGGCTGAGCCCAACGGCCCTGCGCCATCACCGCGGCCTCCACCTCTGCCGCGCGCGTCTTCACTTCAGGGAACCCGGAGCGCGCGATGCGCAACCTGATCAACCGCAGCTTCGCCGCCGTGCGCCGCGCCGCATCAGGCAGCCGCGCCGACATGCGCACCAACAACAGCTCATCCTGCGCGTTGGTGATGTCGGCTTCAGACAACGGCTTGCCCACGAGCTGACCGTGATCGAGCTCGAGCGTCGCCACCAGCGCGTCGAACACGGGCGGAAGCGCAGGTGCCAACTTCTCGCGCGGCCACTCGAGCAGCCGGCGCAGCAGCGTTTCCAACGCGGGGGAAACGCCCTGCGGCCGGGTGGCCAACACCTCGTGCGCCGCGATGAGGCGGGGCGCGGAGTTCTCGGCGTCGAGCAACGAGAGAATGACGCGCGCGACGCGGCCGTAGGCGAACTCCTGTTCGGCGGGGCCCAGCGCAGGCACCAACCGCGTCGCGCAGCCCTGCCAACGTTCGGGCGAAAGGGTGTTCTCTTCGAGCGCGGTGACGAACGGTTCGACCAGCTTTTCGTCGGTGCGCTGCAGCGTGTTCGGCGCAGCCAGGGTGCACACCGAGACGTCGGCGTTGTGTTGCCCCAGGTAATGCACCAGGCCTTCACCGGGCCAACGCGAGGAGTCGGCCCTCAACTGCTCCGTCGTGTATGGCAATGGAAAGCGGTGGCGGCAACCCGACGCGAGCATCAACACCAACGCAACACCAATGACTTTCACGTTTCACCCCCCCACGCGGTCGCCATCGCGCAAGGCATCACACTCACCAGGAGCCCGCCGGGTCGTTCGACGCTCATTTGGGGCGGCAGCATAACGACCGGCCATCGGGCTGGGCAGGTCTCGCGGAAGCCGCGTTCAGGGGCCGCCGGCAAGGAGCAGCCTCCATCAACCCCGGGCCAGCTCGAGCTTCGGGTACGCCGCCCGAAAGCCGCACCCCTCATAGCTGCGCTGGCTCGCCGTGGAAGGCGCGGTCCCGGCGCACGCGACGTCACAACCCAGCTCGAACGCGGTGCGCAAGCGTGCCCGAATCAAGCGGCGCTGAAGCCCCCGGCCCCTGAACTGCGGCAGCACTGAATCACCCGCAAGGATTCCGACACCCTCGACCACACCGAGCAGCCCGCCACCGGCTGGCTCGTCTCCGACCGAGACGATGAACCCGAAGGTGCCCGGCACTTCGAGCGACGTGCTGAAGGGCGGCTGGAAAAGCTGCCAGTCTGCCTGCTCCATGAAGCCCGCCCCGACGACCCGGTTGTAGAGCTCAGCCTCATCGACGCGAACGATGCGCACGTCAGTCGCGTCGCCTTCGGTGTGCGCGTTGAGCTGCCGCACCCAGAGCTGCTGAAATTGATGAACGCGGTACCCGCGCCGTGCGAGCAGCGGCCAGAGCGTGGGGTCAGCGCCGGGACTGAGCTCGAGCACAGTGGGATTGCCGAGGAACTGCTCGACCGCTTCCAACTCAGGCTCGGTGACCTGCGCGGTCAGCCCGAGCGCCTGGTTGAGCGGATGGCCTGGACCGCGAAAGTGAGCGTAGCCCCCACCGATGGCCAGGCTGCGACCACCTGCCGCCTGATTCAGCTTTTCGTTGAGCTGCGCCTGAGCGCCTTCCAACCGCCGCGCAAGTGAAGAGAGTTCATTCATGCCTGGGCTTTGACTCCGGGTGAAGCGCGAGCTGACTCGAGAGATTGGTTCATTGAGGCGCAGTTTGGGGTGAACCGTCGAAAGCGCCTGCAGAATTGGGCGGGGCGGCGTGTGCTCCGTCAGCCCCTCATGATGACCCGCTCCCCGCTCGCGCAGGCTGCGGAAGAAAGGCGCTCTGCCAAATGCACGGGGGGTGCGTATAACCACGCCACCCATGCGCACCCTCACCCCGGCTTTCGCCGCCCTGCTTCTTGCGGGCTGCGCCACCCTCGCGCCGACCCTCACCCGCGTCACCCCCCTGGATGAAGCGAAGCTCGCTGCGTCCGCCGAAGCTTTCTATCGGGCCCAGACGCCTGACCAGCTGCGTGCTGCGCTGGCCGACGCGAAGGCCGCGGGCCCCGACACCGCGCTGCACCACGAGCTCGCGGCGCGGTTGGCCCAGCTCGAGGCGCGCGACGCTGACGTGGTGAAGCACCTGGTCGCGGTGCTCTCCGACACCGCGGGTGACGCTTCGCTGTATCACCTGCACGTGCTCGCCACGCTCGAGCTCACCTGGGCGGAGCGCGCCATCGTGCGTGAGCTGTACCGCTCGTTGTCAGCCTCCCACCCGAACGCCGACGTGCGCGCGCTGGCCTCTTCGCACTTCTCGCTGATGCTCAACGCCCAAGGTGAGTTCGCTGAGCGCGACGCCGCCATCGCCAGCATCCCCGGCCAGGTCGAGCTCGCGCTCGCCGGTACGTGGGACAACGACCAGGGCAAGGGCTTTGACCTCGAGTTCGCCCCCGAGCAGCGCCCCGGCCTCGATGAAACGTATGAAGGCCGCGCGGGAAAGCTCACCTGGCGCCGCGACGTGCCCAGAGATCCCCGCGGCCGCTACGACCTGCTGATGCTGATGACGCCCACGCGTTGGTCGGCTGCGTTCGCGCAAGGCACGTTCAACGTCGAGGCCGATGGCGTGCAGGCGATCAAAATCACCTCGACGGATCCGCTCAAGGTGTGGGTCGACGGCAAGCTCGTCTTCGCCGCAGCGCAGCTCGAGCGCAGCGTGCCTGATCACCTGCTGCTCCCCGTGACCCTGAAGAAGGGCCCTCACACCGTGTTGATCAAACAGGCGCACCGCGAAGGCTTGTGGCACCTCGCCGTACGCGTCACGCCGTTCGATGGGCCCGTGTTCAAGGGTGGGCTCGACGAGATGCTGGCCTTTCGGGTGTCGACGCTGAGTGCCAGCCCGGCGCGGCAGTTGGCGCACCTGGTCGGCTGGGCACACCTGAGTGCGGGCGGCGCGACGACGGTTCGGTTCGCAGACGCCGCGGTGGTGAAGCTGCCCCGCTCACTGGTGCTGCGTTCGTGGGTGGTCGATGCCCTCTGGTACAACCAGGAGCGCGGCCGCACCGCCGATCTCCTCTCCGCGCTCGATGCAGAGGTCGGCGCCGAGTTGCCCTTCACGCGCCTGCGTCAGGCCCGCTTTCATCAGCAGCAGGGTCTCAAGCAAAAGGCGCGCGAGCGTCTGCTCCAGCTGCAGAAAGACTCGCCGCAGCTGCACGAGACGTGGGATCTGCTCGCCGACGTCTGGCGTGGTGAAGGGTGGACCGAAGACGAGGTGCGCACCTTGAAGGCCCGCGCCGAGAAGTTCGGCAGCACGCCCGAAGAAGACCTCGAGCTGAGCCGCGCGCTGAGCCGGTATGGCAAACGTGAAGCGGCCATCGCGCTGGTGGACGACGTGTTGTCCGAGCTGCCCTACCACCCCGAAGCGTTGCGAAGGGAAGCCGACCTCGCGTTCGAAGCGGCCGACTACAACGAAGCGAAGAGACACCAGCAAGCGAAGCTGGAGTCGTGGCCCACCGATTACTCCGCCTGGCTCGCGCTCGCCGAGACGCACCGCCGGCTGGGTGACTTGAAGGCGTCCGAGGCTGCGTTGTTCAAGGCCGAAGCGCTCTCACCCGAAGCGTCCGTGCCGAAGTCGAAGCGTGGTGAGCTCGCTTACGAGCGGGGCGACACCATCGGCGCTGTGAGTCTGTGGAAGCGCTCCATCGAGTTGAACCCCGAGAACGAGGCGCTGGCCAATCGCATCGAGTTCCTCTCGCCCGAGACCCGCGGCGCGTGGATGACCGACATGCCCGACGAGGCGCGGCTCGATGCGTTGGTGAAGGAACGCACGAAGCTCAAGCAGATGCCCGGCGCTGACGTGGCGTACCTGCTCGATCACGAGGTCACCCTGCTCAACACCGACGGCAGCACCTCGAACGTGGTGAGCGTGGTGATTCACGCGTGGAATTCGCAGGGAAGAGATCGCATCATCCGCCAGGGTGTGGGCGGTGGCCGGCTGCGCCTGCTGCACGCCTACGCGGTGGATGAGAAGGGTCAACGCAGCGAAGCCTCGAGCGAGCGCAACCGGCAGATCTTCTTCCGTGGCATGCAGCCGGGCTCGACCCTGGTGCTGCAGTACCGCCTCGACACGCCGCCCAAGGGCTACCTCGCCCGTTATTACAACGAGACCTGGAGCTTCCAGGGCGTGGGTGATCAGCGCGAAGAGTCGACCCTCATTCTCTGGGCGCCGCTGACCGCGAAGCTGCACGAGTACAAGGTCGGTCAGGCCGAATACAAACAAGAGAAACGCGGCGAGCTGCTGCGCTTCATGTGGACCACCCGCAACACGCCTCCGCTGGTGAGCGAGCCGTCGATGCCCACCGTGGGCGAGCTGGCGGTCAACATTCACCTTTCCACCGTGCCTGACTGGAAGACGTGGTTGTCGTGGGAGCAGGCGCTCCTCGAAGGCGTCTTTCGTGACAGCCCCGAGCTCGAGGTGGTCGCGCGTGGTCTGGGCAAAGGCAACCCCGAGCCCACCGAGCGGCTCGAGCGCATCCACACCTTCGTGATGGAAGAGATCCGCTACCAGCAGGACTACGAGAGCTTCATCGCGGGCGTCAAGCCGCACCCCGCATCGATGACGCTCGAGCGGCGCTACGGCGACTGCAAAGACAAGGCGGTGCTCTTCATCGAGCTGGCCCGCAAGCTCGGCGTCGAGGCGCACTTCGCGCTGGTGCGAACGCGTGATGCGGGCCCGGTGCGGCAAGACGTGCCGATGCAGCAGTTCAATCACGCCATCGTCTACGTGCCGCAGCAGCCTGGCGTGGCGGCGCGCTTCTTCGACCCGACGGCCGAGCTGCTCGACGTCGCCTCGGTACGCGGTGATGACGTGGGCACGCAGTCGCTGGTGTTCGACCCGAAGACCAACGTGCACACGTGGCGCGAGATCCCCTACCAGGGGCCTGAAGCGAACCGCGAGCTCACCACCGTCGCGCTGGAGATCGACCCCAAAGGGGGCGCGAAGGGCACCTTGACCCTCGAGGCCGTGGGCCGCTCGGGTTCACTGGTGCGCCGCACTTCGAAGAACCAGGCCATCTTCACCCAGGTCGCGCAACGCATCGCCTCTGCGTACCTGCCCAACGCCACCACGTCGGACGTTCGGGCGATCGAGGTCGATTCGTTGCGCGTGCCCGCTGCGATCCGCATGGACGTCGCGGCCGGTACCTTCGCGCGCACCGAAGGCGACACGCTGCGGCTCAAGCTGCCCTCTGATGCCAACCCGCGGAGCACGTTCGCGCTGGCCACCCGCAATCACCCGCTGCTGCTGGGCACCCCCACGCAGCAGCAGATGCAGCTCGAGCTGACGCTGCCCGAAGGTTTCGAGGCGAGGAAGCTTCCCGGGGGTGGAACGGTGAGCCTGCCGTGCCTGTCGCTCACGCGCGAGGTGTCGCAGGTGGGCCGGGTGGTGAAGAGCAAGCAGACCTGGCGCACCACCTGCGAGCGCCTGTCGGCCGCGGAGTACCCGACCTACCGCGCGAAGCTCGACGACATGGTGCGGCTGCTCGATGACGAGCTGGTGCTCGGCCCCACGAAGGCCGCCGTCGCCGCGCCCAGGAAAAAATAGAGAAC
>JAYTAT010000765.1:0-3056 GCA_043737315.1 Archangium sp. | reverse complement strand
CAGTGGTGACCGTACGGCCCGCCGCGGTGACGACCGCGCCGCTGACGGCGACCGACATGTCTGCAGGGTCCGCCGGGTTGAAGGCGAAGATCTTTCCGCGCAGCGTGCCGGTGGCCGCCGACGCGTTGATCTCCATCGAGGCCCAGGCCTGCGCGCCCGCGGTCACGGCGCGGGTCGCGCTCGTCGTGGTGAAGCCCGACTTGCTCACGGTCGCCGTGTAGCTGCCGGGGTTCAGGGTGAACTGGTACAGGCCGTCGGCACCCGTGGTGACGCTCGCGCTGCCCACGGTGACCACCGCGCCCGCGACGCGGTTGGCCGAGTTGCCGCCGGTGTAGATGGCGCCGACCAACACGCCGGTGCCCGTGGTCGGAGCAGAGCCGTTCACGTACGTCATGTACTTCGACCAGTTCCAGCCGCTGCCAGGGTCCGTGTGACCGCCGGTGTTGCAGGCGCGCGGCACTTCGTTGTGGCCGATGATGCGGGCGCGGGTCTTGGGGATGCCGTGGCGATCACAGATCCACTTCGTCAGCTTCGCCGATTCCCGGTACATCGCATCGGTGTACCAACGGCCTGGATCCTGAACGAAACCCTCGTGCTCGAGGCCGATCGACCGGCCGTTGTAACACTGCGCGTGCCATGCCGTGTTCCGGTGCTCGACCATCTGGGTGACCTCACCATCCGACGAGCGCACGATGTAGTGCGACGAGACGTTCGAGCTGGGGTTCTGGAACCACGACTTGGTGCCCGCGTAGCTGCCCTGCATGGTGTGAATGAGCACGAACTCGTAGCTCGAGCGGCCCGACGAAAAGTGCGGGGAGCGCACCCACGCAGCGCCGCCTGGATACTCGAGCACCGCGTCACGCCGCGCGCTGGCGACCGGGGCGTGATTACGCCAGCGTGAAGCCGCCGGGCTTTGCGTGATGACACCCTCCGCGCCGTGCACCGAGAAGCCGGTCTCCAGCGCCAGGAAGACGTCGGCTGCGTACTCGGCCGAGAAGGTCGCCGAGTCGAAACCCGGATAGTTCGAGACCGCCAGATACCAATCGCCCACTTCATTTGCGTCGAGCGAAGCGTCTGACTGTCGTGACTGCTCGAACAACTGCCGCAGCACGGCCGCAGCGCCGCGCACGTTCGCGCCCGGGTCGACCCGCAGCTTGCCTTCGGTCGCTCCCGTCAACCGCATCGCCTCACCCAGGCGATCCTGATCACCCCGGCGCGCCAGCTGCATCACACCGACTCCGCCAGAACCCGACTCGAGGTTGGGCGTGAAGGAAAGCCGCGTCTCGACGTACCCCACGGCCTTCAGCACGCCTTCGGGCACCTGGTACTCGCGCGCCGCCGATTGGAACGTGGCCTCCAACGGCGAAGGAGCCGGCGAAGGAGCCGGGGAAGGTGTCTCGAGCTCACCGCCACAACCCGCCAACATCACCACCAGAAGCAGTCTCGGCGCCATGGCAAGGTCGTAGGCCTTCGCCGCAATGGTTTGAAGCCATTCAGGTTTCGGCTGTCTCCCCCGGGTGACACCTCGAGCAAGCCTGGGTACCGGGGGGGCGCAAACCGGGCCGTGGCCGAGCGCAGGTGGTGCGTACTTCGGGGCGTTGTGTCCCTTGTTTCGCGACTTGCCGCCGAGGTGCGTCGAGGCATGGTGAATGCACACCTGTGCGTTCCATGGATGCTCTTCCAAGAATGACGGTGCGGCGTGACGAGTCGCTGCCAAAGCTCGCGTGGTATGCGGTCGTCGATCGACGCGCAGACACCTGCGACGCAGAGGTCGGCCGGTTCGTCGAGGTCGACCCTGCACCTTCGCCCCGATGGTTCGTCTCAGGCATGTGGAGCGGTGACTTCGTCGCCGGCAACTTCCACACGGCCGAGCACCTCTACGGCAGCGGCATTCGCATCGACGACGACGAGGTGGTGGTGGCCACCGCGCACACCAGCATCGAGCGCTGCGTCTACATCCGCGACGGGCATCTGTGGCACGTCTCGAACTCGCTCTCGGTGCTGCTGGGCCGCACGGGCGCGCGGTTGCACCCCGAGGTGGACCACCGACGCTGGAGCGAGTCGAGCTGCCTGGGCGTGCACAACTACCTTCGCCAGTTCAGCATCGCGCACCCGCGGCTCGAGGTGGCAAACCAGCTCATGTTCGAGGCGATGCACCTCGACGCGAAGGGCGAGGCCGCCTACCGCACGCACGACGTGCCGCACACCTTCACGGGCTTCGCCGACTACATCTCGCAACTCTCCGGGGCGCTGCGCCAGCTGTGGAACAACGCGACCGACCCGCGCCGGGTGCGCCCGATGCGCGCGGTGTCCACCGCCAGCCGAGGCTACGACAGCCCAACGGTGGTGGCGTTGATGCAGCCCATCGTGGGCACGCCGATGCTCACGTGGAGCTCCTCGCATTCCAACACCCGCATTCCCGCGCTGGTGCAGAAGGTCATGAAGACCGAGTTGTCGAACGACGACGGCACTGACATCGCGCGGCTGCTCGGCGCGCAGCCCAAACATCTCGATCTCGACGAGAGCAAGGTGCCAGCCGAGGTCGAAGCCTGCTTCTGGGCCAGCTCGCAGACCTCGCCTGAGCTGGTGTTCCACTCGCTGCTGCGTGAAGCCGACGTGCACGACGTGCCCACCGTGTGGTTCGGCGGTCACATGGGCGACGGCATCTGGGGCGTCGATCTCTCGTCGGTCAAGCTCACCGGTCAGCTCGTGCGGGGTTCACCCAGCGGCGTCTCGCTCAACGAAGCCCGCGCACGTTTCGGCGTGGTGGAATGCAGCCCGGCCTACCTCTTCGGCCGCAGCGTGGCCGCGGTGCACCGGGTGACGATGTCCGACGAGATGGCACCCTGGCGCCTGGGCAACGGCTACGACCGGCCCATCTGCCGCCGCATTCTCGAAGAGCGCGGCGTGCCCCGCGAGGCCTTCGGCTGGGGCAAGAAGGCCGTGGCCGAAGACACGGAGTCACCCCAGGGCGACGAGCTGCGCGCCATGTTCTTCGAGCAGACCGGGTGGTCGAAGCTGACCCAAACCCTCTACCGGGACCTGAACCTCGGCTA
>JAYTAT010000764.1:0-3057 GCA_043737315.1 Archangium sp. | reverse complement strand
AAGTCGAAGCGGTCAAGGCCGCGTTGGCTGACAGAGAAGCCGAGTTCGCCGGCGAGTCGGGCGAGCTGGGCGCGCAGATTTCAGAGCTGACCCAGACCTCGCAGGCGCAGGCCGCCTCGATTGCTCAACTGGAGACCGACAACACCTCTCGCCAGCGCAACATCGACGGCCTCAACGCCGAGGTCGCCGACAAGAACACCCGCATCTCTGACTTCGAGGCGCGGCTGTCGACCGCGCAGGAGACCATCGCCCAGCAAGAGGGAGAGGTGGGCGCGCTCAAACAAACCGTCGAGCAGCGCTCGCAGGAAGTGGCGCAGCTGCAGCAGGGTGTGGCCCAGCGCGACGAGAACATCGCTCGCCTGACCATGAGCGTGCAAGAGACGCAAAACGCGCTGCTCCAGACGCAGGACTCGCTCAACCAGACCCAGGTTGCCTTCGAAGAGAAGACCGCCGAGCAGGCCCAGACTGCCGACACGCTGGGCCGCACGCAGCAGGAGCTCGCTCAGGTTCGGGGCGAACGCGACGAGCGCCAGGGCGAGGTCATCGCCGCGCGCAACGAGATCCAGCGGGTCACCGGGCTCTACCGGCAGACCGAAGCGAACAAGGCGCAGCTCGAGGAGCAGCTGTCGGGCGAGATTGGTCAGCTCAAGACCTCGCTCGCCGAAGCCAGCGGCAACTACGAAGCTGAAGCCGCCGCGCACGAGAAGCTGCAGCAGGACACCTCGGCGCAGGTCGGCCAGCTGTCGCAGAACGTCAACCAGCTGACCCAGCGGCTCGAAGCCACGCAGGTCGATCTCGCCGCCACCCGCTCGAACCTCGACGACGCGCTCAAGTCGCTCGACATCGAGAAGCGCGCGCACGCCGACACCAACAACCACGCCGAAGAGCGCATCGCCGGGCTCGAGGCCGAGCTGTTCAAGTCGCGCGAGCAGGCGCAGGATCTCAACGACGGTCTGCAGGCCACCAGGCAGGAGCTGGGCGCCCGCGTCGCTGAGCTCACCCAGCTCAACGCCCGCCTCGCGCACGCCGAAGACACCCGGCAGCACCTGGAAGATCGCATCGCCACCTCGACCGAAGAGGGCTCGCGCCGCGAAGAGCTGCTGCAAAACGACCTGGCCACCAAGAGCAAGGAACTCGCAGACACGCTGCGCAAGCTCACCACGCTCCAGCAAGAGAAGACCCGCCAGGTCGACCAGCTCACCCGCGACGCCAGCGCCAAGGCCGAGCTCGCGAAGAACCTCGAGCTCAAGCTCAAGTCGCTCTTCGACGAGTCGAAGAAGAAGACCGACGAGCTGACGCAGCGCCTGACGTCAACCGGTGGAGAGCTCGAGAACACCAGGAAGGAACTCGCCGCCCGCACCGCCGCCGTCGAGAAGGCCACCGAAACCGCCCAGGCCGCAGCCCAGGAGCGCGATCAGGTGCGCACGCAGATGCAGACCACCGTGCAGCAGGCCAACGCCCGCATTCAAGAGGCGAACTCGGCCGTGGCGCAGGAAAAGGCCGCTGCCAAGAAGATCGGCGACGAGCTGACCCAGAAGGCCCAGCGCGCCGAGACGCGCATCGCCCAGGTTCAGCAGGAGATGCAGGCCAAGCTGGGCGAGATGGAGACCCGGCTCAAGGAGGCCCAGAGCCAGCTGGCCATTCGCCAGAAGCGCGTGTCTGAGCTCGAGCAGGCCACCGAAGGCGCCAACGCCGCCCGCAGCCGAAGCGAGAAGGAACTGCAGGCAAAGATCGCCGCTGCCGAGCAGAAGGCCACGGAAAACGCCGCCCGCCTCGCTGCCACCGCGCAGGACAAGAAGGCCGTCGAGGCCAAACACATGAAGGAGCTCGAGGACCTGGCGACCAAGCAGAAGGCCGAGGTCGAGCGTCGCGAGGCCGTGAAGGCGCAGGAGGTCAAACGCCTTCAGGAAGCGGTGCAGGAGAAGAGCAAGCAGCTCAAGGTCGTCGAGCTCGAGCTTGCCCGGTACAAGAACAAGCCCGTGGGTGCTCCGGCCACGGGCGCTCGCCCTGCGGCGGCTCCGGTGTCTTCGCCGTCTCGCCCGCCCGCGTCGAACCTGGCCAACTCGTTCCTGGGTGATGAAGACGAAGGCGCCACGAGGGTCAACGTGATCCCCGATCAGCGTGCCCCTTCGGCTGCCAAACCCGTGGCTCCTGCGGCGGCCAAACCCGGTGCACCTCGCCCGGCGATCACCGCGGCCGCGCCCCAGAAACGTCCGCAAGAGGGCAGCGATCGCACCGTGGTGATGAGCGGCGGCAGCCTGCCCCCGGCGGGTTCGGGTGACGACGACGTCGACTTCACCTCGATCGTCGACAACCTCGGCGAGTCCTGAACCATGCGCTGGTCGGGGTTGCTCGTGGCGTTGGTATCGACGCGCCCGATGCGCCCTCTGGTGCTGGACGAAAGCGCCAAACCAAAGCTGTAAGGCTGCCGGCCCTTGACGCTCGCGGCCTCGCCCAGATCTGCTCCGCCAGCGCCTCATCATGGGTGCGTGAGGTCGTCTGCGTCGTCGGCTCCAACTGAAGGCCACTGCCCCGTCACCTCAATCTTGGCTATACGGGCAGTTCCTTTCGTCGGCGGAGTCTCCATGCGCGCGCTTCCTCTCGTCATCGCCCTCTGCCTGGTCACCGGGTGTGAACCCGTCGTCCGCACCAAGCCGCAGGTCGACGCGGGACCCATTTGCGAGGGCAATGAGCGCGTCGTGAACGGCACCTGCCGCTTCGTGTGCACCCGCGATGGTGACTGCCCCAGCGGCCAGCGCTGCGATCTCCTGGTCGGCACGTGCGCGCCCAAGCCGCCCCCCGTCGATGCGGGCGAGACGCGGATTCCCTGCACCGAAGGCGCAGTGCGCTGCTCTGCCGACAACATCGCCGTGCAGACCTGCGGCGACGCGGGCGTCTTCACGACCTCCGACCAGTGCGTACAGCCCGACGGCTTCTGCCAGAACGAGCGTTGCCTGGTGTGCCGCCCCGGCGCCAGACGCTGCACGGCTTCGGGCGCTGAAATCTGTCGCGATGACGGCAGCGGCTACCGCGCGATCACCTGCGCGGTGGGCGCCA
>JAYTAT010000763.1:0-7567 GCA_043737315.1 Archangium sp. | reverse complement strand
TGGCGGCCACGCGCGCGAGCACCTGAATGGCGACCATGCGTGCCGTCGCGGGCCCCCGGCGCGGTGGGGTCTTCTGCGGAGGCGCCGGCTTCTTCAGGGAATCAGTGCGCTTCACGGGTCGAGTTTCGCCATCTGTGACACGAGAATTTGATCGCTCGCCTTCGCGCCGGCCATCAAGGTGAGCAGCACGTTCTCGATGATCTCCTTCGCCCCTGCTTCGACGGGCGCACCCCGTTGCAGATACGTCCACGTTTCACGCGCCCACTGGGCCAGGCCCGCCGCCGTCTCAGTGCCCTTGAGGCGCTGCTTGATGCGCTCCCGCACTTGCGTCCGCGTCAGCTGATGGCTGGGCACGCCGGGTGTCACCGCCCGCCCACCCGAAGGCCCACGGCCAATCGTCTTCGCGCGCGTTGGAGCGACCGTCGCCAACGCCACGACCGGCTTCTTGCGGCCGATGCTCTTGCCGCGGCCTCGTGTCTGACTGACGTTCGGTTCTTCCTCGTCGGAATCTTCCAGCGGTTCCGTCGCGCGCGGCTTACCCGCGGGCACGAGGAGCTCGAGGCCCTTCACGTAGCCGTCGATACCCAGACCGTGAACCTGATGCTTCACGACACCCGTCAGTGAAGAGGTCCCACGCTCCGCAGGGAGCGCCTCGAGCAACACCTCGACGGCCGGCAGCCTCATCATCTGCAGCCCTTCGGCGAGGGCAAATGCGTTCGGAGCGAGCGCCCCCGGGTTGACCAGGACCCCGTCGATTTCCTGCGCGTGTTCATGGAGCGCGTCGAGCAACCCAGGCTCGCCGTTCGATTGAAGGGAGATCAACTCGACGCCGAGCTCCGCAGCTCTTTTGCCGAGAAGTGGATCGATCTGCTCACCGGCGAGCAACGAAAGGTTCGGCCCATGGAGGACGAGCACCGAGAAGGACATGGTCTGATGTTTACGGGTGCCGCTGCGCCGCGTCGAGATGTTGCTTTGCCGTGTTTCTCTAGACGCCGCGTATTCCCGCTTCAGAATCGTTTCTGAATCAACCTTCCCCCACCCCGTCGAGGTCGCCACTCATGTACAAAACCCTGCTGCTGACAGCCCTGGTGTCTGCGTCTGTCTTCGCGCAAGAGCTCTCCCCCCCGCCGCCCCCGCCCCCGCAACCTCCGCCCGCCGCGTCGCCAAGACCTCCGGTGCGCCCGCTGGACTCGCCGATGTTCGAGGAAGATCCGGGCGGCCGCATTCGCTGGGGCGTCTCGGGCAACCTCGGTTGGTACATGCCCTACCCTGCGTTCACCTTCGGCGCCGAAGGCCGCATCGGCTACCAGGTCAGCAACATCTTCAGCGCGTACGCAATCGTCGGCGCCACCGCCGGTTTTGGCTTCAGCGCCAACGCGAACTCGACCGGCGGCAGCGGCAGCATCAGCGGCCTCTCGTACGTGTACTTTGGTGCGATCGCCGAGGCGATGTTCGCCGACATCTTCTACGTGGGCGGAGGCCCGGTGATCGCCACCGGCGGCCTGGGCATTCTCGGTGTTTCTGCAGGAACCAACTCTGGTTCGGTCTCTGCGCTCGCTCATGTCGGCGCGATGCCTGGCTTCGACCTGCGCCTGGGTCTGGGTCTGGGCCAGCCGCACGGTTCGCCCACGTTCCGCCGCGGCGGGTTCAACCTGGGTCTCAACGTGCTGATGCTCCTGCACCCCGACACCGTAGTCACCCGCTTCACGGGTAACTCAATGGGCGGCAACGGCACCGTCAACACCAACGAGCTCATCTTCACCGCGACCCCGATGGTGCAGCTCGGGTACGACTGGCGCTGAAGTCTCCGCGGCCTCTTTGATTCGTCGGCCCTCTCCCCACCGCTGCCTGGGGAGAGGGCTTTGTTGTGGTCACGGGCAGGGAAACAACGCGTCGAGCGCGGCAGTGACCGCGCTCACGTCGACCTCGGCTGCAGAGGCCTTCCCGGCCTCCCGCGCGACCAGGTCGGCGTAGGCGACGCCGCGTTCACGGGCCGCGCGATCGAACAACGGCGCGAGCGTCTTGAAGAAGGCGAACCGCGCATCTCGCACTTCGAAGGTGGTGCAGCTGAGCTCAGCCACCTGCTGACGGAGCACGAGCGCCACGCCTCGCAGCAAGGCCTGGTCGAGCTGGGCAAAGGCGAGATCGCGGCGCGCGAGATCGGTCGCGACGGTCGTTTCGTTGTCGAGGTTGCGCCAGCAACGAACCGCGAGCGTCGCGTCGTACGCGCGGTCGTGCGTCTCGCGGCCCAGCGCGCGCACCCGCTTCGCCAGGCCCAGCGGCGCGTCGCGGGTGGTGCCGCCCGTGTAGTAGGCCCAGCACGAGTCACAGTCTTGCGGCTTGGTGGTGCACGAGACGACCTCGGACAGCGACGAGAGATAGAGAAACCAGACCAGCGCGGCCTCGATGCGGGCCGCATGAACGCGCGGCGTCTCGCCCATCGCGCCCTTCGCGAACGCGTCGTTCAAGATGGGCAGCAACTTGATGGGGCCGGCGCAGCGGTCGGGGAACTGCGCGGGGATACCAGCCGTGCTGCAGGCTGCGGAAGCGGCCGGGTAGTGCGTGTCTTCGCGGCGCTGCACCCGGGAGTCGAGGCCTTGATCGATGGCGTAGGCGACGCGCGCGTCGACGAAAGCCTGCGGGGTCGGGAGCACGCCGTCACGCCAGAGCAGGCTCGCGATGTCTTCGAAGGCCGTGATTCGCGCGATGCTCGAGATGTTCGGGTTGAGGGGCGTGAAGGTGTTGTTGTCGCTGATGCACGCGGCCCAGGTGTCGGTCGAAGAGTTGCTGACCCGCGGCGTGTAGTCGGTCGCACGGGGCTGGCAGCTGGTGACGTTCTCGATGAAGACCGGCGGCAGTTCGCAGAAGGTGCCAGTGGAAGTGCCTGCGTCGATGCCGCCGTCGGTCGGCGTCGGAGCGGGTCCGGGACAGGCGAGAAGCACCAGGCTGCAGGTGATGAGGATGCGCATGCGGCGGAAATGAACGCGGGGTTCGGCGGGCGTCAACTCGTTTCCGTTGACATGTCGGGCCAGCGGGCTTCCAAGTGTTGAGTAGCCCCTCGACGCGACACCATGCGCGTGGGTTGTGCACAGGCTGGCTTCAGGGCATGAAGCTGGCGTCGTCACACGAACGGGGTCACCCATGGGTCGGAAGGTCGGAGTGTTGGCGGTAATGTGGTTCGCGAGTTCGCAGACTTGGGCAGCCGAGGATCGGAAGACGGGACCAGGCGCAGGACCGCTGCTTCAGAGTCAGCAGAAATTCGACCTTCGAAGACTCTTCGCGCCACCATCGAAAGGCAACCCACCCCCTCGTGTCGACAATCCGCGCGTTCGCTTTGACTCTTTTCTCCCCGCCGCACAACTCGGCAAACGAATTGAAGCATGCCGGGGGTTGGCAATCGTCGCGCTCAAGAATGAGCACCTGAATCGCGGCTGGTATCTCGGCAAGAGCTACATCAGCGACGAAGAGCTCGACAACGCGCGCGCGGCCGTACTCTCGGAGGTCAGCGAGGTCAACGATGTGACCGCCGAGTTTCACTTCGCTGGCAAGATCGTCGGAGCTGACAAAGTGGTTCGACCGCAGCGCATCGTCAAGATCAACGGGCTCGCAGCCATCGACGAACTGCGAAAGCATCGTATGGTCGACTACGTCGAGCCTTATTGCCCGAACGAACTGCAGCTGTTCTCGCTCGCCGGCTGTTGGGGCACCACCAACGATGGCCTCCTCACGCTCCCTGCTGACGAGAACGGTGCCGACGCCCGAGAAAAGTCGGCCCACTTGGCGAGTGGTGAGTGGGTGCCCTGGTCCTTTCGTGAACTCGGGGTGATGGACGCCTGGAACTACCTGGAGAGAAAGGGCCAGGTGCCGGGTAGGGGCGCGACCGTTGGTATCGTCGACACGGGCCATCCCGAGGTAGAAGACGAACTCTGGTCGGAGTTTGCCGCCGCAAAAGGCCGCGTTCCGGAACTCGATTTTGCGCCCCCCTTAGTCAATGCTTTCGACACCTGCGATCACGGGACGCGTATGGCCGCGTTCGCCGTCGCTCCTGAGAACGGCAAGATGATGATGGGGGTGGCGAAGGGGGCTTTGCTCTTCAGTAGCCGAATCGGTGATGGCGTGGTGCACGCGACAATCGGCCGGGAAGAGATCGGGTTCGCGATTGAGCGGGCGGCAGCAAAGTCACAGGTCGTGACCCTCGCCTGGGGCATGCCGTTCGGCTCGCAAACAATTACCGACAGCATTCAGTTCGCGATTCAAGAGACCTCGTCGGTGTTGCTGGCTGCAGCCGGCACCTTTGTCCCGTTTGGAGCGTCCTTTTTTCCAGCGACGTTGGTGAACGAGACGGTTTCGGTGACCGCAATCGCGCCGAAGCGAGGGAGCGCCACCGACTTCGTGAGACTCCCGACTGGCCCCGTTTGGGAAGTGGCCTACAATCCGCAAGTCGACATTCTGGGAATCGCCAGCGTGGACAATGAGGCAGGTCCGTCGATCGGGCTCAATACCGGCAAGTTCTCGACCTTCGGTGGCTCTTCTGCAGCGTCCGCTCAGTTGGCAGGCGTGTTCGCGCTGTCTGCGGCTTCCTTCAGGAGCCGCTACGGCCGCCTGCCAGAGCGAAGCGAACTGATGGACCGCGTTCTCTCCTACGCGTTTCAAGGTGACAAACTTCAGAGCGAGACCTTCGTCAACGGTCGCAGCCAATGGGTCGGGCTCGGGCTGGTGAACGTTTTTTCCGCGGTTGGTGGCTTCATGTCCGCTTCAGTCGTCGGCGATCGCACTCAGCTCGCGGGGCAGCCGTTTGCCCTGACTGCTCACACCGTCGGCGACGGCCCGTTCACCTATGAATGGCGCATTGCCGGGACCCCGACGGTCATCTCCACCGCGGAAACCGTTTCGGTGTCGATACCGATCGGCGAAACTGCGCGAACTTTCTCGGTGGCTGTGACTGAGAATGTCACTGGCCACCGGCGAACGGCCTCAGTCACGGTCTCGACCATTCCAACGCACGATCGAGTGCTCTTCTCTCGCAACCTTGTCTCTTCGTTCGCGTCGTTCCTGGACGGACAGCGAGTCGACCGCGTGCTGGACGAGGGCCTGACGACGCGCGCTGGTTGCAACGTTCGCGAGGTGCTCGGTCAGGAGTATGTCAAGAACTCGAACGGCAATGTTGTGCCCTTCGGCGCACCGGTGGCCCAGTCCGACAGCGGAAACCGCGGCTTCAGTGTCTCGAGACCCAGCGGTTGGGCGGGAAATCAGCAAGCGATTCCGCCTGAGGGATTGAGTGCGTACGTTCATGCCTGGCACGACGGCCTCTCCTCCGTTCGCGTGCGACCGGTCTACGTCATCGACGAGCCGGCCGGCATCGATTGTCTGACCGGAGACCTGCAGGGGACTCCGTGAGTTGGTGGGTGCCGGCCGTCGTCATCTGCGTCACTGCCTGCACGGCGCCGCCACCGCTCAAAGTGACGGCGTGCCCAGAGGACGCGGGCATCACTCTCGAGTGGTCTTCGCCCGACGCCGACGCGGTCTTGTTGATCGATGGTGATGGAGCCACGGCCGAAGCCAAGGAAGGAAGGAAGTGGATCGCCGCGGATCGAACGAAGCTTGTTCGCGTCGCGGCCGTGCGGAACAGCGCCACCACCTGGTCGGTGACGCCCGTCGAGGCTTGCCCGGTCCTTCGTGATGGCGGCGTGGGCACCGTGCTGCTCGGTGACGGCGCTGCAGCCGCAGACATGCCGATCACCGTTGACGGAGTGGAGGCGCTCACGAGCGGAACTGGCGGCTTCGCCGTGCCGGACGGCGAGGCGCCCTATTCACTTTTCTACCGCTCGGCTTTCGGTCCGGCCGGCGACCTCCACACCAACGTCTTGATTCACCAAATCACCGCCGCCTCGCCGATCGTGCGCAGCACCATCGGTCACTGGGGGCGAGAGGCTGAGCTCCGGGTACAGGTGACAAGCGCCGTGACGCAATCAGGTCCGGGCTACGTCACGATCGTCGTCGCCCGCGTGGGAAGCGAGTCGTCCGGTGACCAACTGAATTCACCCGAAGGCTCTGTGAGCTTCCCGCTCTATTCTTGGCAGGGGAGCCCGAGCGCGATCGCCACGGTCACCGCGGTGCGGATGTACATGCGCTCCTTCTCGACCAACGACAATCGTGATCTCCCTGAGATACTCGGTGCGTCTCGACCCGTGCAGGTCGAAGTCAGAGACGGACAGCTGACGCAAGTCGCCCTTCACATCGAGCCGGTCGCAGCCGACGTGCGAGACCTCTACTTGCCGACCGAGTTGGGGAACGTCGAAAACTACATCGGCTACGGGTCACCGGGCTCGGGTGGCTTCATCTACTCAGGTCGGGCGAACTCGAAAGCGAAGCTGCCCACCGTCAGCGGTGAAGGATACTGGCAAGAATGGGTGGTTAGTGAGCCTGCACCTCGTGACGGCACCTATGAGAACGGAGCCCGCGGCTCTGGGCAATACGTGGTGCCCCGCGACGGGCCGGTCATTGCGCCACTGTACAGAGCTGCTCGGTTGACGACGCGGGAGCTTGCCAGCCGCGGACCCCACATTCTCGATTGGGAACTCTCAAATCGCTGCCTATGCCGCGCGAGAATTTCGCAACGCTCGGGCTTTCAAAATTGGGTGGTCTACTCGAGGGGCCCTGTCGACCTGCGCGACGTCGGCATCATCAACCCCGGTGACTACAAGCTTGAACTCGATTGTTTTCCAGAGATCGCCACGGTGGACGACGTGCTCCGAGGCGAACGGGGCCTTCAATTCTTCACCCGAAGCGGCCGACTGGCGCGGGTACAAACGCTCGATTCGTTCACAATTCGCTAGTGATGGAAGCCCATCATCAACATCAGACCGCGGCCCGGCCCATTGATCGATGATCCATGCGCACGCCACGGTGAATCGAAGACGTTCTCCATCACCAGCGTGAGCAGCACGGGCGAGATTCGCATCGAGGCCCGGAGATCGACCACCGCGTAACCGGGCGTACCGCCGAGTGGGATGCGCGCGTCGGAAAGATCAGCCACGGCCAGCCGCGTCTGCGGTCCCGCCCAGCGAAACGCACCGGCCAGCAACACCCCGGCCTCGTGCCGCCAGGTCAGCTCGACCGTGCCGTTCGCCGGCGGAATGCGGCTCAGCGGCACCCGCGTCGGCCCTTCACCCAAGGTGTACGCCCCCGTGGCGCGGGCCCCGAACCCCGCGGGCAACCGCAGCCGCGCCGAGCCCTCCACCCCGCGGATGTGCGAGAGCCCCTGAGCGTTTTCCAGCTGATATCGGAACCACGCAGACCCGCACTGTGGCGTCGAGGGCGGGCACTGCGTCACGTCACGTGGCTGCTTGATCACCGCGTCTTCCAGCCACGTCTGAAACACCCACGCGTCGAGCGACAACCACTCGAGCCTGAACCGCGCGCCGAGCTCCGCGGTGGTGGCCCGCTCGGGATTCAAGGCAGGGTTCTCGAATTGAAAGCCCGGGCCGGTTTGTTGCCGCGAGGTGAGATCGTCGAGGTTCGGCGCGCGAAAAGACCGGTCGAGGTTGGCCAGCACCGTGAGCGGACC
>JAYTAT010000762.1:0-3069 GCA_043737315.1 Archangium sp. | reverse complement strand
TGTCTCGAGGCGACCGCGCGCCATGAAGTGTCTCGGAACAACCTGGTCGCCGTTCGAGCCTTGCTGTCCGAAATGGAGCGCGTGCCCGCTGATCTGATCACCTCGGTGGCCGAGTTGGAGAAAGCCGCCACCGAGACCTCACGTCGGCATGCACGGCTCGAGCAGCTCAGCCAGGAGATGGATCCCCACGTCGCCTCGCGTCAACGCATGTTGGTCTTCGTGGTCACGGCACTCGCGATCGCTGTGATGACGGCGCTCCCGTTCATCTTCGCGGAGCAAAGCCGCCGCCTGAGCGCACACCTCGGCAGCTGGTTGTTGTCGGTGAAGCTGGCGGCGGTGCTGTCGATCTTCGCCGCTTCGATGTGGCTGGGCCGGCGTTCGTTGCTCTCCACCCGGCTCAACCGGCGCATCACGGGCCTCGTGGCGATGTCCACCGTCGGCACGCTCGTGCAACGGCTGCTCGCGGGCCTGATGGGCTTCTCAGACCGCGACACGTTGCTGCACAACTTCGTGATGGTGCTGGTGGTGAGCGCCACCGGCGGCATCACCCTGCACTGGGGCTTCTTCTGGTCGGCCGGCGTGGTGGCCCTGGGCCTGCTCGTCGCGCTGCTGGTACCGGGCTATGAGTCGCAGCTGTTCAACATCTCGGCGGGCGGGGCATTGATCTTCTCGATGCTCTCGTGGCGTGGCTGGAAGGGCGAGCTGTCGCTGGGAAAAAAGTAGCTCCGCTTTCCCCTGGGGGAAGGCTGGCCCCACCTCAATCGGAGTCCCCCATGCCTCGCCTTGAACTCGATGATTCCTGCTGCGTCTTCGTGCTCACGGGCGCAGGCGTGTCCGCCGAGAGCGGCATTCCCACCTTCCGGGGGGGCGGCGGCCTGTGGAAGGAGTACTCCGTCGAGCGCGTGGCCTCACCGCAAGGCTTCGTCGATGACCCTGGGCTCGTCTGGCAGTTCTACTCAGAGCGCCGCGCGGCCGCGCGACACGTGAAGCCCAACCCGGGCCATCTTGCGCTCGCGAAGCTCGAGGCGAGCCTGGGAGACCGATTTCTGCTCGCTACGCAGAACGTCGACGGGCTGCACCAGCAGGCGGGCAGCCAGCGGGTGATCGAGATGCACGGCAGCTTGTGGAAGACGCGTTGCTCTCGGTGCGATCGTGCGCCGTTCGACGACCGTGACACGTACGAGCCGAATCGATTGCCGGGCTGCGGGCAGTGCGAAGCGCGAGGTGAGTTCGCGCTCTTGCGGCCCAGCATCGTGTGGTTCGGTGAGCTCCTGCCGGTCTCAGCCATCAGCGCCATCGAGGCGTTCTTCGACCAGGCGCGCGGCCGGCGCTTCATTTTTCTCGCGGCTGGCACCTCAGGCGCGGTGTTCCCCGCGGCGCAATTGGTCGATCGGGCTCGAGCGCGTGGAGCAGAGACGTGGCTCGTCAACGCAGAGCCGGCCGACAACGAGCAGGCCTTCGACCACGTGCTCACCGGGTTGAGCGGGGCGCTTCTGCCTTCGCTGTTTCAGGGGCTCAGCGACCCGCCGGTATGAGGGCGAGCATCTCTTCGTAGACGGCCTTGAAGTCACCCCGCGCCTTGAGGTTCTCCAGGTTCTGAGAGAGCCCGCCGACCGCGCGGTAGAAGTTCACTGACTCCCTGGGGGGCTTGATGCCGCTGAGCTTCGGGGCGTTCTTGATGAAGTGGTTGCGCATGTCGCGGGTCAGCCCGCTCTGGGCGAAGTCGAAGTCACGCGTGCGCGGCGGCCGGGTGGCGATTTCGATCACCGTCTGCACGAACTCGCGCGCGTTCGGCGCGTCATCGAACAGAAAGCCGCTGTCGATCGAGAGCTGAATGCAATCGAACGACTCGCCCTTGACCACGTACTCAAAGAGCCGCCGGTTCACGTCGAGCCACCCCTTCGACATCTGCTTGATGGCCCCGAAGTCGAGCACGCCCACCTTGCCGTCGGGCAGCAGCAAGAAGTTGCCCGGGTGTGGATCGCTGTGGATGGTGCCGCTGAGCAGCAGCGGGCCCCAGATGGCGCGCATGATCAGCCGCGAGGCTCTAAAGCGCTCTTCGTTCGACTTCTCATCGAGGTGGTTGATGAACTCCTTGAGCGTGGGCCCGGAGAGCAGCTCGAGCGTGAGCACCTTCTCTGAGGTGAGCGCCTCGTAAAATCGCGGCACCCTCACTTCTGGCAGCCCCGCGGCCGCCTGCGCGAACTGAACGCCGCGCCTGGCTTCGAGCCGGTAGTCGAGCTCTTCCATCATGCTCTCGCGCAGCTCGGCGTAATACGCCTTGCCGTGACCCATGCGCGTGGTGGTGGCCACCACGCTGACCATCGCGCCCAGGTTGTCGAGGTCTGACCTCAGCGCGTCGGCGATGTCGGGGTACTGCACCTTCACCGCCACCTCATCACCCTCGTGCGTGCGCGCCTTGTGCACCTGGCCCAACGACGCAGCGGCGAGCGGCTTTTCGTCGAACCACGCGTAGGCCTCTTCGGGTGGCTTGCCGAGCTGCGAGATGATCACCTCGCGCACCCGCGCGTACGGCATCGGCGGCGCCTGGTTCTGCAACCGCGCCACCACCGCGCGCACCTCGGGGGTGAGCAGATCGGGATCCATGCTCATCTGCTGGCCGATCTTCATGGCCAGGCCCTTCAGGTCACCCAGCGTGGCGACCAGCTTCTCGGCCGCGCCTGCGCCGAGAATCGACCCTTCGTCGTTGCCCCTCAAACGATTGACGCCGCGCGCGACCACGTCGGTCGAGAGCCGCGCCGACATCTTCGCGAGCTTGGCCAGCCGCGCAAAACGGCCGGTGGACAACTTCGAGTTTTCGTCACTCATGCGGCACGGAGCCTTTTCATAACGGGGGCGATGCACGCCGCATCATCAAGCCTGCAACGACGCGACGCCCCGCCGCAGCAGCTCACGCACCACCGCCGCGACCTCCATGGGGGTCACCTGGAGCCGGGCAATCACTTCAGCGGGGGTCAGCTTCTGCTCGCACAACATGCGCACCATCGGCTGCCAGGCGGGCGGGCCCACCGTGATGAACAGGCGGTAGAGTTCTTCGTTGACCTGCAG
>JAYTAT010000761.1:0-7602 GCA_043737315.1 Archangium sp. | reverse complement strand
GCCGCAGTGAGCTGCCCAAGTCGTGGGAAGTGTTCGCGGCGTCACCCCCCCGGGTGACGATGCGCGCGAAGCTCAAGCCGAAGATCCGCGTCAACATGACGGCGGTGAATTGGTTCGATCTCGACGCTGAATTCACCAGCGAAGACCAGAGCGTCGACCTGGGCGCGGTGCGCATGTTCCTCGACTCGGGTCGCAAGTTCATCCCGCTCAAAGACGGCAGCTTCGCGGAAGCCGATGTCGAAGAGCTCAAGCGCGTCGCCACGCTCCTCGAAGAAGCGGGCGCCATGCCCGGCAAGACGCGCACGCGCCTGCCGCTCTTCCACGCCACCGCGCTCGACATGCTCGCCACCCTCGGCGACGTGGAGATCGAAGGCAAAGCCAAGCGCGCGATGGCCGAGCTGCGCGAGATCGACGGCATTCCCCCGGTGAAGGCACCCGAGGGTCTGAACGCCGAGCTGCGCCACTATCAAGAGACTGGGCTCTCCTGGCTCTGGTTCATCTTCCGCCACGGGTTGTCGGGCGTGCTGGCCGACGACATGGGTCTGGGTAAGACCGTGCAGGCGCTTTCCCTGATGCTCAAGATCAGGAAAGAGATGGGCCAGGCGCCCAGCCTGGTGGTCGCGCCCACCTCGGTGCTCCCCAACTGGGAGCGCGAGATCGAACGCTTCACCCCCGAGCTGACCTACGTCACCTGGCACGGCGCCGATCGCCGCGACAACATCGAGAAGCTGCAGAACGTCGACATGGTGCTGACGAGCTACGCGCTCATTCGCCGCGATCTCGAGGAGCTCAAGAAGCTCAACTTCCGCACCGTCATTCTCGACGAAGCGCAGAACATCAAGAACGCCGACTCGGCCACGGCCCAGGCCTGCAAGGCGGTCGGTGGCGAACACCGCATCGCGCTCACCGGCACGCCGCTCGAGAACCGCCTCACCGAGCTGTGGAGCCTCTTCGACTTCCTCATGCCCGGCTTCCTGGGCAACGCGGAGAGCTTCCACGAACGCTACGAGCACCCCATCACGGTGCAGGGCGACACCGAGACGCGTGACCGTCTCAAGAAGAAGATCCACCCGTTCATCATGCGGCGCCTCAAGAGCGAGGTGGCCAAGGACCTGCCGCCCAAGACCGAAGTGGTCACCTGGGTCGACATGGATACGGGGCAGCAGGCGCTGTACCGAGAGGTGTTGGAAGAGAGCAAGCGCAAGGTCTACGACTCGATCGACAAGCTGGGCTTCAACAAGTCGCGCATCTCGATTTTGTCTGCGCTGATGAAGCTGCGGCAGGTCTGCTGCGATCCCCGCTTGCTCAAGTTGCCCCCCGGTACCGCGCTGCCGCCTTCGGCCAAGCTCGAACGGTTCTCAGAGCTGGTCGACGAGCTGGTGCGTGAAGGTCACCGCGCGCTCATCTTCAGCCAGTTCACCGAGATGCTCGAGATCCTCACCACGCAGGCCGACGAGAAGCAGCTCAAGTACCTCTATCTCGACGGCCGCACGAAGGACCGCATGGCCAAGGTCGATGCGTTCAACGACCCCGCGGGCCCGCCGGTCTTCTTCATCTCACTCAAGGCGGGTGGAACCGGCCTCAACCTCACCGCGGCCGACTACGTCATTCACTACGATCCGTGGTGGAACCCGGCCGTGGAAGATCAGGCCACCGATCGAACCCACCGCATCGGCCAGACCCGCGCGGTGTTCTCCTACAAGCTCATCACCCGCGGCACGGTCGAGGAAAAGATTCTCGGGCTGCAGAAGCGAAAGCGCGAGCTGGCCGCAGGCGTGCTGGGCACCGACGCAGACGTCGGCAAGGCGCTCACCGAACGCGACGTGGAAGACCTCTTCAAGTTCGAGCACTGAAGCAGTGCGTTGAAATCTGTAGGGTTTTTCAGCCCCGTTTCTTCACTTGTCGGTGAGTACTGATAGGGTGTTCAGTATCTCCGACGGAGGGCAACGGGATGCTGATCACACTGAGACTGAAGAACTTTGCGGTGGTTGAAGAGGCTGAGGTGGGCTTTGGCCCGGGCCTCACCGTGTTGACCGGTGAGACCGGCGCGGGAAAGTCGATCCTCATTGATGCGTTGGGCCTGCTGGTGGGTGGCCGGGCAGAACCCGACGTCATCCGCAGCGGGGCCGCCGAGGCGGTGATCGAGGGGTTGTTTGAACGCTCCGAGGTGTTGAGCGCGCGCCTGAACGAGCTGGGCCTGCCGGATGACGGCCCCGAAGTGAGCGTGCGGCGTGCTTTCGGGCGACAGGGCCGGGGCCGGGTGCACGTCAACGGTGCGCTGGTCACGGTCGGCGTGCTGCAGCGTTTGATGAAGGCGCAGGTCGACATCGCAGGTCAGCACGAGCACATGGCGCTGCTCGATGCGGGTCAGCACCTGGGGCTCGTCGATCGCTTCGGCGAGTTGTTGGAATCCAACGTGATGACGGCCTACCGCGCGGCCTGGGAGCGGCTGCGCGATGCGAACGCCCGGCTTCAGGGGCTCGGCGGAGACGAGAGCCAGGTGGCGGGGCGCATCGATTTCCTGACCTTTCAATTGGAAGAGATCGAACGTGTGGCGCCCAAGCCGGGGGAAGACGTGCTGCTCGAGGTCGAGCGCAAACGGCTCGCTTCGTCTGAGAAGCTGCGGCACGGGGCGGGCAGCGCTGAGGAGCTCCTCGCCACCCGCGATGGTTCGGCCACCGAGTTGCTCGGCCGCGCCTTCCAGCTGGTGGGTGAAGCAGAGAAGCTCGACCCCTCTTTATGTGCGGTGCGCGAGGCGCTCTGGCGCACCCGGGCCGAGCTCGAGGAAGCCGCACATTCTTTATCCCGCTACTTGAGCGGCCTCGACTCGGATCCCAAGCGGCTGGAGGAAGTCGACGATCGCCTCGATGCCATTCGCCGGCTGTGCCGCAAGCATGGGGCCACCCTCGAAGGCGTGCTGAACAAACGGACGGCGCTCACCGCAGAGCTCGACGAGCTGGTGCATCGCACCGAGCGCCGGGCCGAAGTCGAAGTGGAGCGGCTCAGGGCCGAGGCAGAGGCGACGGCGGCGGCGGCGAAGCTGAGCGCGGCCCGGAAGTCGGCGGCGGGCAAGCTCAACAGCACGGTGATGGAGGGGCTCGAGCGCCTGGCCATGGGCCGGGCCCGCTTCGAGGTGCAGTTCGAGGCCGCTTCGCTCAGCGGGGCAGGGGCTGACGCGGCTCAGTTTTTCTTCAGCGCAAACCCCGGAGAAGCGGTGCGCCCCCTGGCGAAGGTTGCGTCAGGTGGTGAAGCCTCTCGCGTGATGCTGGCCATGAAGGCGGCGCTCGCGGGCAGCGATGCATGCGTCTGTTCGGTCTTCGACGAGGCTGACGCGGGCATTGGAGGCGCGGTGGCCGACGTGGTGGGCCGGCTCATCAAGGACATCTCGGGTCACCGGCAGGTGCTCTGCATCACCCATCTTCCCCAGGTGGCCGCCCACGCCGACGCGCACCTGCGCATCGAGAAGGGTGAAGTGAAGGGCAGAACACGCTCGGTGGTGCAGTCATTGGATGCGGGCGATGCCCGCACTCGAGAGCTGGCGCGCATGCTTTCGGGGGTCGAAGTCACCCGCGAAGCCCTGGGCGCGGCCGAAGCCCTGCTCCGATCCGCCCTGCGCCACGTGAAGCCAAAGCGCAACCGGAAGAAGCAGGTCGACGTTCAGCGACGCAGCGCGTGAAGCCGCGTGAAAGAGGTTTGTTGCCGGGTGCCGCTGGTGCGCCTAACGTCCGCGCCGTGTCGAAGACGGCTGGCTCGCGACTGAAAGCAGTGTCGGCTGGGCTCACCGACGTAGGTCGGAAGCGCAACCACAATGAAGACAGCTACCTCATTGACGAGGAGCTGCAGCTCTATGTGGTCGCCGACGGTATGGGTGGGCATGCAGGCGGCGGAACCGCCTCGCGCATCGCGGTCGAGACCATCGACCAGCAGATGCGTGGGGCGAAGAAGGCGCCCGAGGATCCTTACGGACCCGAAACCCCACTCCAGGATTCACCCCTGCCTGAGTTCCTCCGCGGTGCGGTGGAACGGGCCTGCGCGGAGATTTTCAAAGCCGCTCAGGAAGACCCACGCCTCGCCGGCATGGGTACCACCGTCATCACGTTGTGCATCAAGGGTGAGAACGCCTTGTTCGCGCACGTCGGTGACAGCCGGGCGTACCTGGTGCGAGGCGATCTGATTCAGCAGGTCAGCGAAGATCATTCGCTGGTCAACGAGCAGATCAAAGCGGGGATGATCACCCCCGAAGAGGCCAAGCACTCCCGCTACAAGAACATCATCACCCGCTCCGTTGGCTTCGAAGAAGAAGTGCAGGTCGACGTGATGGGCTTGATCGCGCGGCCGGGCGACTTCTTCATTTTGTGCTCCGACGGCCTCGCCAACCTGGTCGAGGACAAAGAGATCCAACAGATCGTCTCTTCGAACCCGCTTAAAGACGCCCCGCGGAAGTTGGTCGAGCTCGCCAACGAGCGCGGCGGCGACGACAACATCACGGTCATCGTGGTGACCATGGTCGAAGCGTAAGTACGAAGAAAACCGCCTTTTCAGTTGCGCCAGACCGACCTGATCGACGAGGGTCGCGCGGTTTGACGCCCCCGGTTTTGGGGGCCGGCCAGCACCAAGGGGAATGATTGCCCTCGAACGAAAGCTTCACCGTCATCGTCGTTCCGGATCGCCATGCGGAGGTGAAGCGTTTTCACCTGCGCAAGATTTGGGTCTTTCAGGCGCTGGGTGCCGTCGCCACCCTGATTCTGATCGCGCTCGGCTTTACCGGCCACTATTTCAGCGTGGTTTCTGAAGCGCGCGAGAACCCGGCGCTGCGCGATGAGAACCTCAAGCTCAAAAGTGAGCTGTCCGTCATCCGGGAACAGCTTCAGCACGTCGGCCAGACCCTCGACCGCGTCGAGCGTTTTGATCAGAAGCTGCGCGCCATTACCCTCTTGAGTGACCCCCAGCGCAACCTCGCCATGGGCCCGACCGAGCAGCAGCCGCTGGCCGCCGCGGGTGAGAATCAGTTCGTGCGCAGTAAAGACAACGAAGGCCCGCAGGTATTGGCCCAGAAGCTGGAAAAGCTGTCGGCCGAAGCGACCCGCCAGGAGCAGAGCCTTCAGGAGCTGCAGGCCTACTTTCAGGATCAGAAGTCGCTGCTCGCCTCCGTGCCCTCCGTCTGGCCCACGCGCGGTTGGGTGACCTCGGACTTCGGTTCGCGGCTTGACCCGTACACCTCGGAGCGGGTGATGCACGCCGGCCTCGACATCGCCGGCCCGCACGGAAAAGAGATCGTCTCGCCTTCTGACGGCACGGTGGTCTTCGCTGGGCTCGAAGGCGGGTACGGCAACGTGGTGGTGCTCGATCACGGCTACGGCATCAAGACCCGCTACGGCCACCTGTCCTTCATCAAGGTGAAGTCGGGTGAGCGGGTGAAGCGCGGCGACATCATCGCGGCGATGGGCAACACCGGCCGCTCGACGGGCCCGCACCTGCACTACGAAGTGCGCGTCAACGGCATCGCGCAGAACCCGCGCAAGTTCATTCTTGACGAGTGGTGAAGCGGCCTCTCTGGGTCGCTTTGCCTGGGTCAGAAGCCCGCTTCGCTTCCGTCTGTCTCGCGCAGCGACCGGCTGCTACGCCTTGGCTCCATGAAGATGGTCGACGTCGGTGACAAAGAGAAAACCCAGCGGGTGGCCATTGCCACCGGCCGGGTGCGCATGAGCCTCGCTGCGCTCAAGAAGATCCGCTCGGGAACGGTCGAAAAGGGCGACGTCATCGGCGCCGCGCGCATCGCCGGCATCATGGCCTCGAAACGCACGCCCGATCTCATACCCCTGTGCCACCCCATCAGTCTGTCGGGGGTGGAAGTCGAAGTGCACGCCGCCCGGGGCGCCGTCGAAATTCGCGCCACCGTGAAGACCGTCGACCGTACCGGCGTCGAGATGGAGGCGCTCACCGCCGTCTCCGCCGCGGCCCTCACCGTCTACGACATGCTCAAATCCACAGACCGCGGAATGGTGATCGAAGCCATCGGGCTCGAGCACAAGAGCGGTGGCCGCTCTGGCCCGTGGTCGCGCGTCAAGGAGACCAACCGATGATTGCCCTGGCTCTCATTCTCACCTTCGGTGCCTTCGAGCCCGAAGCGCTGCTCCCGGGTACGCCGTGGGCGCTGCGGGGTCATACCGACGGTATCGTCGCCATCGCCTTCAGCCCCGACGGCTCGTCACTGGCGAGCGCCAGCCGCGACAAGACCGTGAAGATATGGAACCTGAAGACGGGTCAGGCCGTGCGCACGATCCCCGGAGCGCAGGGGCAGCTCTCGGCGGTGGCTTTTTCTTCCGACGGCAAGCGGCTGGCGATAGGCGACGTGGCGCTCTACGTGCGGATCATCGATCTGGCCACCGGCGAGCAGCTCAAGGCCATCGCCCACCCCGATGCGGTCGGTGAGGTGGCCTTCAGCCCCGATGGCAGCGCGTTGGCGGTCGCAGGCCTGGGAGAGACGGGCGCGGTCTACGAACTCGGCAAAGACTCGAAGAGGTACGAGTTCCGCGGCCGCACGGTGCGCTTCACGGCAGACGGGAAGACGCTGCTCGTCTCCAGCGCGAACGGCTCGTTCTCTTTGCTCGACGCGAAGACCGGCAAGGTGCGCAAGACGGTGAAGACGCCCAACGAACTTCCGCTGACCACCATGACGGGCTCAGGCGCCACCATCGCCTCGTGGACCGCCAGCGGCATCGACGTGAGGGTGTGGAACGACGCCGGCAAGCCGGTCACCGTGCTCAAGGGCCCGGTCGCAGAGCCCGATCGCCAGAAGAGCCGGGTGACCAGCGTCGCGCTGCTGCCGGACGGCAAACGAGCGATCGTGGGTGGGGGTGACGGCCTGGTGCGGCTGTGGAACATCGGGAAGGCGGCGGTCGAGCAGACCTGGCCTTCGGACAACACCACGGTGGCGGTCTCGGCCGACGGCGTGTGGCTGGCGGTCGCCGATTCAGCGCTGGTGAAGTTGTGGAAGGTGCCCTGAGCTCAGGGCTTCCACACGTCGTAGAGCAGCGCCGCGAGCACCAGCGCGTGGGTGATCTGCCCTTCGTGCACCAGGCGGCGCAGCTCGGCGCGGGGCACCAGCACCACTTGAATGTCTTCGCTGCCATCTTGTTTCCCGTCGTGCACCTTCACGCAGTCTTCCGCGAGGAAGCTGTGAAGTCGGTTCACCAGGATGGCGGGGTTGGGGTGCGAGACGCCCAGCGGCGTGACGCGCGCCGGCCGAAAGCCTGTCTCTTCTTCGAGCTCCCGGGTGGCTGCGGTGAGCGCGTCTTCACCCGGGTCGAGCATGCCGCCGGGGATCTCGAGGGTGTTGGTCCAGGTGCCGAAGCGAAACTGGCGCACCAACACCACCTCGCCTTTCGCCGTCACGGGGATGACGTTGACCCAGTCGGGCGCGTCGATCACGGTGCGGACGTAGGGGTTGCCGTTGCGCGGATCGGTGACGTCGAGGGAGCGGGTCCTGAAGATCCGGTAATCCCTCTGGGAACGCACCGCGACCTGTTTCCACGGGCGGGGAGCTTCGTCGGCCATGGGTTGCTTCTAGCGCGCCGCCCGCTGCCGTGGAGTATGAACAGA
>JAYTAT010000760.1:0-3079 GCA_043737315.1 Archangium sp. | reverse complement strand
GGTGCGACGGCCTTCGGGGCGCGTGTCTTCTTCAGGCTCGAAGCCCGGGGCCGCGTGACCATGGCGGCGCGCAGGCAACGTGAGGCGCGGTTCAGGCTGCGCATCACCCTCGGCAGCGGCCTTCACGCGGCGGATCTCGTCGTGGCTCAGCGCCCGCAACTCACCAGGGCGAAGACCATGCACGGGCAGACCTGCGTGAGCGGGGCGATACAGACGCACGACCGGGTGGCCGATGGCCGCGCACAACCGCTTGACCAGGTGCTGCCGGCCTTCGGTCACGACGATCTTCACCCAGGTGTTGCGCTCGGCCTTCTCGAAGATCTGCGCTTGAACGGCGTGGGCCATTCCATCCTCGAGGCGCACGCCATCGACCAGCTTCTGCAGGGAGGCGTCGTCAGGCACCCCCTTGACCTTCGCGAGGTACACGCGCGGCACTTCGTGGCTGGGGTGCATCAGCTTGTTGGCGAGATCACCGTCGTCGGTGAGCAGCAACGCGCCTTCAGCGTCGTAGTCGAGACGGCCGACGGGGAAGACGCGGCTCCCGGCGTCCTTCGCGTAATCGCCTACGGTGGGCCGGCCCTCGGGGTCGGACAACGTGGTGACCACTCCGGGCGGTTTGTAGAAGAGGAAATACTTTCGCTCGGGGTTGACGGCGACCAGCTTGCCGTCGAGCAGGACGAGATCCTTGCCGGCGTCGACTTGTGTACCGAGCACGGTGACGACCTTGCCGTTCAGCTTGACCCGACCATCGACGATCATCGCCTCGGCGTGACGACGTGAAGCAACTCCGGCGCGGGAAAGATATTTTTGCAGGCGTTCCATCTTGGGTCAGCTCTCAGAGTCCGTGGGTGGGTTCGGCGGTGCTGCAGGTGTCGTCCCGGGCTCTGGGGGCGGCTGCGGCGGGTTCAGGATCTTGGCGGCGGACTTCGAGGTGACGTCGGCCTGGTCGATTGCGGTCTCCAACACGGCCAGCGCTTCTTCGGAGGCCTGATCTTGCGCGGCCAGCTTCTCGGCCAGCTTGTTGTCGGAGAGTTCTTCGAGAATGCCGGCCACGGGCTTGGGGGCCTCGCGCTCGACGATCTCCTGGTTCTCTTCGCTGAGCTCCTGGAACTCGCGAAGCGTCGGCAGCGCCGAGAGGCTCTTGAGCGCGAAGAACTCGAGGAACTCGCGCGAGGTGCCGTAGAGAATCGGGCGGCCGACTTCTTCCTTCTTGCCGACGATCTTGATGAGGCGGCGGTCGAGCAGCGCCTTGAGCACGGCGCCCGAGTCGACTCCGCGCACGTCTTCGATCTCGGGCCGGGTCACCGGCTGGCGGTACGCGATCAGCGCGAGCGTCTCGACGGCGGCGCGGGTGAGGCGCTGCGGTTTGACCTTGAGGAAGCGGCGAACGTACTCCGCCGACTCAGAAACCGTGCGCAGCTGCCAGGCGCCCGCGACCTCGTGGAGCATGATGCCGCAATCGACGCGCGCGAGCGTGAGCTCTTGCAGCGCCTTCTCGATCTTCTCGCGGTCGATGCCGGTGGCGTCGAAGAACTGATCGATGGTCAGCGGCTGCGGCGCGACGAAGAGCACGCTCTCGATCACATTGCGGATCTGGGGGGCGGTCAGCTTGCGCGACTTCGCGAGGATCTTCTCGAACGAGCTCTCAGACTCGATCGCGTCGATGTCAGCCGCGTCGAGCTCTTCGAGCTCGGGATCACCCGCGGGGCCTTCGGTGACCGCTGCGACTTCTTCTTCGGTGAAAGGGCTCGGCCCACCCGAGCCGCCTTCTGCGTTCTTATTCGTACTCATGGTCGAGCTCCTTCGAAGGGGCGAGGCCGCCTTCAGTACCGAAGTCGGCGAGCGCATCACCCTTCTCGCTGATCAAAATGTCGTCGCTGCCCTCAGCCTGGAAGACGCGAAGCAGCTTGAGTTTGCACATCTCGAGCAGCGCCAGAAACGTGATCACCACGTCGCTGCGCACGCGCGCGCCATCGAACAACCCGAGGAAGAGCACGGCGTGCCCCTTGCCCTCGGCGCGGATCTTGTCGGCGATGCGGTACATCGCGACCGAGAGCGAGAGGTGTTCGCGCGTGACCTCGTGCTGTCGCTTGGGCTCGAGCGCCATCAGCACGCGGTCGAGGGCCTCGATCAGCTTGTAGATGCTGATCTCCTGCAGGCCGACTTCTTCCTCGTCGAGCGGCACTTCTTCCACCGCCACCCGGCGCGGGAAGACGTCGCGATCGAGAATGGGGTTGAGGGCGAGCTGATCGGCCGCGGCGCGGTACTTCTGGTACTCGAGCAGGCGGCGCACGAGCTCGGCGCGCGGATCGCGTTCCTGCACCAGCTCTACGGAGTCCTGGCCCGCCGGCAAATCTTCGCGCGGCAGCAGCATGCGCGACTTGAGGTGGAGCAGCGTGGCCGCCATCACCAGGAACTCGCCGGCGATGTCGAGGTTGATTTCCCGCATCGTCTGGATGTGGGCGAGGTACTTCTCGGTGATCAACGCCATCGGGATGTCGAGGATGTCGAGCTTGTGCTCGCGGATCAGGTGAAGCAGTAGATCCAGAGGGCCCTCGAAATTGGGCAGCGCAATACGGAAAGCGTCGCGTGGTGCGATCACTTCCGTCAGTGCGTCCTCTTGTGCAGGACTCACGTCCTTCACGTCAGCCACGGGTCGCTCAACCCCTCGCAAAGGCCGGAAAATCGGCCTCGGCTCGTGTACCACGGTTACCCGGGGGCAGCCCTTTTTCTACAGCCCGACCGCGCTGCGCACCCGGGCGATCACCGGGGCCGCGTAACCACGGGCTTTCTCAGCGCCGTGCTTGAGCAGCCGCTCCAGCTCGGCTCGGTCGTTCATCAGGTCGGCATAGCGCTTGCGGGGTTCGGTGAAGGTCGAGAAGTAACCTTCGATGAGCAGCTTCTTGAAGGCGCCGTAGCCGTGCGTCTCGGGCGCGCCACCCGTTCTCCACTTCGTGTCGATGGCGGCGAAGTCGGCGGGCGTGTGCACCACCTTGAGCAAGTCGTAGAGCGGCTGGTTTTCGGTCGGCTTGGGTGACTCGGGCGCCGTCGAGTCGGTCTTCACCGATTTGATCTGCTT
>JAYTAT010000759.1:0-3082 GCA_043737315.1 Archangium sp. | reverse complement strand
GTGACGAGGGCGAGATGACGGTGCGGCTCTACCGCGAGGATCCACTGGAGGGTCCTGTGCGGGTGTGGCTCAGGGAGCGAGGCGTCACCTCTGCGTGGATCTGCGACGCGCTCGATCGGCAGCTTCAATCACTCACCGTCGAGCCCGAGGGCCGCGTGGTGGTACCACTCACTTCGCGCCTGACCTCGGTTCGATTCGCAGGTGTGCGGTTCGACCACCGGTAGAGCACCTGCATCGCTACGAAGACCGCGGCCGTGCCGAGCGCCGTCGCGAACGCGAGCGCCAGCCGCGACTTCCACCTCTTCCAACGCAAGAGCAGCGCGACCCCGAACACCCACCACGGCAACACCAGCGAATACAGGATGGCGGTCGGCCACCACGTATCTCCATGAGGCGCGTGCCACCCGCGTGGGCTCGCGATGAAGGGCTCGGTGAAGAAGCCATCGACGAGCGCCATCAGCCCGCCACCGACGAGCCCCATGCTGAGCAGGCCGAAGGCCGAGGCCACCGACGCACCCACGAACCACCAGCGGTGCTCGAGTAGGAACGCCTTCACTTACCGCGCAGCGACTTGCTCTGGCCCGTACACGTCGCCACGAGCGCCGAGAGCGTGGTCTCAGCGCCGGCCACGTCGAACTTGCGCTCCTTCAACTCGGGGTTGCGCTGGCCCAGGATGATGCCCGTCGCGATGCACTCGTCGAACTGCGCGAGCGCCTCGGGCTTCTTGCCCTTGCCGATGTGACCCTTCGCGGCCTCATAGGCCTTCTTCGGGCCCTCCTCGAACGCGAGAAAGGGAATGACGTCCTTGAGCAGTTTTTCGGTGGCCACCGTCTGCTGGCTGCACAGGGTGAGCACCTCTCGGGGCGTGCTGTTGCGACCGTCGAGCAGCACCTGCACGTTGCTGAGCATGGGGTACTCCTTGACCATGCCGCCGCCGTCGCTGGTGCACGCCTTGAACTGCGAAATCGCCTTCTCGTAGCTGTTCTTCTGCGCGCGGAGGTCGGCGTTGGCCGCCGCGGTCACTGCCGCGGTGCCCGCTGAGAACAGCTCCACCGTGCGCTTGCGGAGCTCCCTCACCTGCTTGGCGCGTTCGAGGCCCTCGACCAACTTGAAGAAGTCGTCGCGCGCCTTGTTGGCCTGCGCGGAGTAGCCCCTGTCCTGAGTCTCCATCGGCGTCTGCGTCTCGATGGCCTGGTTGAGCGCCTCGACGGCTTGACCTGCGGCGGTGAGCTGGGCGTCGGTCGAGTCGGGCTGCTTGGCCGCTTCGAGCTTCACCTTCGCCCACTCGGTCTTCTCCACCAGCAACGCCCGGCCTTCGTTGGCTTGCAGCTGCACCTTCCGGGCGACGATCTTCGTGCCGAGCTCGGTGACGCGCTTGCGCACTTCGCGGTCATACGCGCCGTACTCACGATCCTTCTTGGTCAAGGGTGCACCTTCATCGAGCACCGCGACCAGCTTCGCCACACCCGCCTCGGTGGCCTGAATCTTTTCTTTCGAGAGGCCCGGCTGCCCCAGCGCGTCGAGCAGCGCGGTGGTGTTCTTGCGCTCTTCTTCCACCTTCACCTTTTGCCGCTCGACGTCGATCTCCACGCGGCGCGCGTTCACGCTGGCCCGGGCGTCGCGCACGAGCGCCTTTGCGTCGAACACGTACGGCCCCATCACGGGGTCCTTCGCGTTGATGGTGCTGATGGTCTTCTCGAGAATGCCCAACGCGCTGTTGGCCTCCTGGAACGCTTCATCGGGGGGCGACCGCCTGGTCAACGCCTTGAGGGCCTGGTTCACCTCGGCACCCGCCGCCTCGAGGTTGCGGCGCTGGAGCTGGCCTTCGACCTCGACCAACGACACCTGCACCTCGGCGACGTACTGCGCGAAGGCCTGGCTGCGGGCCGCTTCAGGCTGGAACTTTTCGATCAACTTGCGAACGACGATGGCCACGGTGCGGGCTTCGGCCAGCTGATCTTCTGTCGGCCTGCGGGCACGTACGTTCTTCGCCACGCCCTGGAGGTCCTTGCGGGACGGTTCGATCTCCGCCTTCAGACGCGCGAGGCCGGTCTCACTCCACAGCTCATCCATCTTCTTCTTCGCGGCCGCGACCTCACCGCGGATCTTCGTGGCGTCCGAACCGTACTTCTTGTCTTTGCCCTCGAGCGCCTTGCCTTCGTCGAGCCGCTTGGTCAGCGCGGCGATCGCGTTGTCGGCATCTTTGAACTGCGCGTCGCTGGCGGTCTTGGCGAGCGGGGCCATCGCGGCGGTGAGCGCCTGGCGGCCTTCGTCGACGAGCCCCCGCTGCCTTGCGACCAGCAAGCCGGTGGCGCGCTCGTCGATCGCCTTCTCGCGGCGCGCCATCGTGGTGTCCATCTCGGTGAGGTACGCGGCGAACTTCGCGTCTTCTTTGCCGAAGGGCTTCGACTCGAAGACCAGCTTGCGGAGCGCGGCGATGGCGGCGAGCGCGTCATCGAACTCCTTGACGCCAGCGTCTTTCGCGTCGGCCCGGGTGGCCTTCTCGGTGAGCGTGGCCGCGGCCGCGTCGATCAACCGCCGGTGCTCGTGGATGTGCACGTTCGCGCGGCGCTGATCGACGTAGGCGCGCTGGGTGCGGAGTTCTTTGCGCGCGGCCAGCACCGCCTTGGCGTACTCGAGGTCGTTCTGTTCGTGCTCCGCGCCCGAGTCGATGGCGGTCTTGAGCGCTTCGACCGCGGCGTGGGCCGCCTCGAGGTCGGGCGTGTTGGGCGGATCCTTCTCGATGCGCTGCACCGCCTCGGTCAACTTCGCCCGCGCACCGTCGAGCGCCTTCTGCGCGGCGGCGACGTCGGCCCGGGCGTTGAACGAGATGAGAACCAGTGAGCTGACCGTGAGTACCTGTGCGAATTTCATTCGCGGGCGACCCTACTCGCTCGTGTGCGATCTGTGATTTTTCACGACGTGCAGCGCAGGGCGAACCGACCCACACCTACACGCTCTTCCGCAGCGCCTGCCCGCTCTGCCTGGAGGCCCGCTCCACCTCTGAGGCGAGGGTGTCTACGGTCGAGTCAATGACTGCTCAAACGCGATACCGGGCCATTCGAAAGATCGCCGAAGGCGG
>JAYTAT010000758.1:0-3083 GCA_043737315.1 Archangium sp. | reverse complement strand
CCTGCAGCAGCGCGGGCAACTTGGCGGATCGGATGTCGAAGAACTCGGCGTCGATGGTGAAGTCGTAGACCTGCTCGCCCCAGGTGAGCTGAAGCTTGGCGGTGTGTACCAGCAGGCCTTTGGCCATCGCGTGCTTCACGAGCTTCGCGTACGGCGCGGTGACGCCCTTGACCTGCACCTCGGTCACGTCGCCCGAAGCCGCTCGCAGCGTGGCCTTGCCGTTGAACACCACGTTGACGGGCAGGTCGTCGACGTTCAGCACCGCGTCGGTCGACTCGCTCTTCCACAACAGCCAGGTCAGGCACTCGCGGCCCAGCCAGGTGCGGCCCCGCAACAAGGCCTCTTGCGCCTTGGCGAGCTCCTTGTGCGACTCGTCTTTCTCTTCTTCGACGGCCGCACCATCGACGCCGACTTCTCCACGCAGAAACGCGCGCTCTTCTTTCTTGCTGGCCATCAGCTGGCCTCCGGGAACAGTTCTTTGGTGGGGGTCAGCGCATCGAGAGCACCTGCGGCGAGGAACGCCGCGGGCACCCGGGGAATGAGCTTCACCTCCAACGTCGACTCGAGAACGGCCTGCGCTTCTTCGACGACCGTGCGCGAGGTGGCCCAGACGAAGACGTCACGCGAGGTGAGATCGAAGCTCAGCTCGAACACCTTGCTGACCGGCGCCTGCTTGGCGCGCAGCGTCTTCTTGAGGGCGTCTTTCTGCTCTGATTTTTCACGGCGGCCAGGGGCGCGGGCGTTCTTCTTCTCGAAGGCCTGGCTCCACTCGAGCAGCCCAACGCGCAGCGCGCTGGTGGGCACCTTGAGGCGATCGACCCGCCAGGCGAACAGCGCGTGCAGGCCGTGAAACAGAGCGCCCGCTGAGAAGTCGGTGGAGTCGTTCTGCTCGAGCTCGACGAACCCCGCCGCGCGTTCATCGTCACTCTTGGGGTCGATGGGCTCGAAGCCCGCCTTGCCCAGGCCTTTCTGCAACCAACGCTTCACATCTTTGGGAACGGCGCCTTCCAATCGGAAGCGCGCAAGATTGACTGAACCACGGCGAATCGGCATGGCGCCTCTTCGTCTTCGCTCTGCACCCGGTCAAGGCTTTTGGGGCATAAGCGGGGCATGGATCGCCGCCTCGCCTTCCTCACTGCTTTTCTCGGCTTCACCGCCGTGCTCCTGGGCGCGCTCGGAGCCCACGCCGTGAAGGGCGCCGTGCTCGGTTTGCCCGATGCCGTCGACCGGCTCGGCTGGTGGGAAGTGGGCGCGCGATACCACGTGGTGCACGCGCTCGCGGTCGGGCTGGTCGGCGTGATGTCGGCGCACGTGACGGGCCGCTTCCCGTGGATCGCAGCTGTGCTGTTCACGCTGGGCATCATTCTCTTTTCGGGCAGCCTCTACGTCATGGCGATCACCGGCGTGCGCACGCTGGGCGCGGTGACGCCGTTTGGTGGCTTTGCGTTTCTCGCAGGGTGGATTTCGCTGGGGCTCGCGGCGCGCGGGCTGGGCCGGCAAAAAGAAGCGCCCCGCCCGGGCGAGCCGTAGATGCGCTGGGCGGTGTTGCTGACGCTGTTGTGCAGCCCGCTCGCCCGCGCCGAAGAACGGCCGCACCTGTGGGGCTCGGTGTACCTGTACCCGATGACCTCGTTTCCCGATTTCCTCGGCGCAGCGCTCACCGTGCACGCGATTCCGTGGATCGACGTGCAGGCGGGTCTCTCGGCGTTCCCCGGCCGCTTCGGCTGGTGGGTGCGCGGTGGGCCGCGATTGCTCATCGGCGATTTCCGCGACGAGACGCACCGCGGGTTCACCTGGCGGGTTTCCGCGCTGGCCGGCTACCGCGCATTTCGTGACCCGAAGGCCGATGCGGCCGGCTTCAGCGGCCTGCTGTCGACTGACGTGACGCACTTCTACAGCCCGCACCTGGGTCTCTCGTTTCAGGCGGCGTGCGGCGGCATGTACGACGACACCGCCAAGCGCGTGTTGCCTGAGCTTCGGCTCGGCGTGGGGCTCACGTTCTAAGGCTTCACGCTTCGCCAGCCCGCATCACCCTTCACGAAGGCCTGCACCCACGAGAGGAGACTGGTGCTCTGCGGGCCCTGCAGCGTCTGCAGGTTGTCGAGCATCACGTGGTCGCTGCCACCGACCACGAAGTACTTCGCGTTTTGGGTGGTGTCGTAGGCGCTGGCGGTCAGCGCGAGCGTTTTCTGCTCGAAGGTGGCCCCGTCGTACCCGGTGAACTGCCGCAGCGTGTTGTCTTGCAAAAAGGCCAATAACCCGAAGCGCCGGTTCGGCGCGCTGTCGTGCAGGTACTTCGGGAAGCGCGAGAAGTCGTTCGCGCAGCCACTGCAGCCCGAAGGGATGTCGAGGTTCCACGCGGCGAGCCACTCCGTCAGCAAGGTGCCCGACGGGTTCACGATCTGGGCGCAGTCGGCGAGCATGTGCACCTCGGCGTTCGGCCACGCGGCGGCGACGCGCGCGTAGTTGAGCTGCGCTCCGAAGGCGCCGGCACTCGAGCCTGAGAGGAAGACGCGCGTCGCATCGGGAAAGGTGTCGCGCAGCCGCACCAGAAAGGCCTCGAGGTTCTTGCCGCCCTTGTGATGCACCCGGCGCGCGGGAATCTGGGCGCCCTGCGCGGGGTAGTTCACCACGTTGTCGCCGCCGTGCACGTCGCCGGTGCAATACGGCACGAAGACGTAGCTCATGTCTTTGAACGGGTTACTGCCGAGGGTGCGATCAAACGGCGCCGCCTGCTTCGTGGCGTCGTTGGCAAAGTCGCCCCCCACGTAGCCGGTGCTCAGGTTGGTGGCTGCGAAGGCGCACGTCAGCGAGTTCCAGCACGCACCGCCGCCCATCAAATAGATGAAGAGGTCTTTCGAGCGCGTGGTGATGTTCACGCCGACGCCGGTGGGCATGCCGTTGCCGCACGCGCTGTCGGGAAAGGCAGCCCAGGTCCACGTCTCCACCGGCGCGACGATGGGCATGCCCGCGTCGAATGGAGCGCCCGCGTCGACCGCGACCTGCGCGGGGAGCACGCACCGTTTGTCAGTGCAGAGCTGACCGCCACTGCAGGTGTTGCAGTTGAGCGCCCCTGCACCGCA
>JAYTAT010000757.1:0-3087 GCA_043737315.1 Archangium sp. | reverse complement strand
AACCCCAGGCGCTCGAAGCCCCGGCCGTAATAGCTGTCGGCGTAGTGCTTCTGCAGGAAGTCGAGCAGCGCGATGGGAACGCCGACGGTGCCGTAGGTTTCGTAGAAGAACATCCACTTGCCGCAGCGCAGCCGGGTGGCCGGGTCGGTGTTGCCGGCCTTCACCGCGTCACAGGCACCGGCGAGGGCGCCCGTCTCGAGCACGGCCGCCAGTGAACGATCGACGTCGTGGGTCACCCGCGCCCGTTCAGGCCAGCGTGAGGGCGCGGTGCCCGCATCGATGACGGGCGCGACGGCACCGGCGTCTCCGAGCGGCGTGGCACCCGCATCGACCGACGCATCGACCGAAGACGAAGGGGGCGCGGGAGTGCCGCAAGCGCTGAGGGCGAGAACCAACCAGAGCGAACGAGTCATGCGCCTCGTCTCGCACCGCGCGCCCTCGCCCACAAGCCCCCGACGCCCGTCGTGTCGCTGCGTTAAAAACTTTTCTGCGTTCAGAAGGCGTGGTGTCTATTTCGAGACCGCGAAGTTGCACCAGCTGCTCGCCAGCCAGAGGTCGACGAGCGCGTCCGTCTTTCGATTGTCAGTGCCCTCCCGCTCACGCATCGCGCTCTGGTACCGAATTCGAGCCGGGAGCGGAATGAGGCCGAACTCGCGCGAAGCCCTGCCGCACGCTTCGAGTGTTCGTCTCTGCGCGAGCGCCAGCTGCGCCGTCAGGGCCCTGGGGTTCTTCAAGGTCAGCGTGCCGTTCGGGTCGACCTGGGCGCCGAGTGCGTAATAGGTGTTCACCAGCGCAGCCGAAAAAAGGGTCTGGCGCTGTGCGAGCAACAACCGGGCGCGCGCGTCTTTTTCGGTCGAGAGCAACTGCCCGTAAGCGAGCAGGTCGAGGTAGCGCTGGTCTTTCTCGATCAGAAACCCCTGAAGCTGATCCTGGGCGATCCCCGCCGCCTGGGCCGTTGGCTGGGTCACCACCGCCTCAAAATACGCGCGCGATGCCGAGCCTGCAGAGACATAGGCAGCGGCCAGCGCGATGGCATCTGCAGGGGGCTTGGCTCGCTTGAGCGGGGGCAGCGAGGCGTACACCGACATGAAGCGGCGGCCGTTCTCGTACTCGTCGAGCACACCTCGAAGCTCGCCGCAGTACTGCATGAGCAACTTCAAAGTGAGCTTTCGATCGTCTGCGCTCAACGTCTTGGTTCGTTGATGGAGGTCCGTGAGCTGCTGCTTCCTGATGCGCGCGCCCAGGAGCTGGCCCTCGATCCCCACCGTCGACTCCATGATGTCCATCGCCCAGATGTCATTGAGACGACCGGTGGGCGGAAACTGGCTCGCAATCTCTGAACGCAGGCTCGCGCGCTGAAGCGGAACCGCGGTCTCGAGCTTCTGCGTGAGGGTGTTGACCGTGTCGAAGTCTGAAGCCAGGAACGCGGTGCGGAGCTGAGCGCGCTCCGTCATGATGTGGATGTTCGTCAAGGTTCGGGCGTAGGCGAACAGGGCCGAGATGAAGTCACCGCTGTCGCTGGCTGCATCGGCTTCGATCGCCGCGTCCATCACGACCTTCTTCATCGAAGCGGCGGCCGGCTCGCCCACCTTCTTGAGGGCCGACTCCAGCTCAGGCAGACCAGCCGAGATTTCAGCGCGGATTCGCTGGACCATGCCTTTGAGCTTTCCCATCTCATCCAACGAGATCTCCATCTCGGTTTCAGCCACCGGCACCGGGCGGGGCAAGGTGTCTCCGGTGAGGAAGAGATAGGCGTCATCGAGGTCGCGAAGCTCCTTCGCCTCGATTCCCAGCTCCTGCGCGACCGCCAGCAGGTCGGTCGTATCACCCGACTTCGCGCTGACCTGCTGCCGTGCACCAATGGGAAATCCGAAGCGCTTGATGCCGTCTGCGGCTGCACCCCGCATCTTGACCTCGATACCGCCGACGGGCCCTGAGCTCCCGTCGGGGTTGATGGTTCCCGTCATGGTGGTGGCCGGCAGCAGCTTCTTGTTGCGGATGAGCGCCGTCAGCGTCGCCGCCGTCAGCAGCCCCGCGGAAGGGCCATCGATGTGTCCGCCCACCCGGAGCAGGAACTCGTAATCGAGCAGGCTCGTGTTGGTGGCCTGGGTCGCAACGAAGGACGCTTGCCAGAGCGCGGTTCTCCATTGATCGCCGGTCCCTCCGGCAAACTCTTCCATCACCCCAACCGAGGGAGCTCTCGACTTGTTGGGACTCAGACGAATGATGACCTTCGTCGTTCCGCCCCGAGCCCGTTCCCCATCGCGCGCGAAGTAGACGGCTTTCACCTCGGCTTCGCGCTGAGCGGGAGCGGCGGCCCCTGCGCTGCTCGCCACCACCGCCGACACGCCCACCACCATCACGTACATTTTCATGACCGCGACTCTGCATGTGGGTCGGGGTCATGGGAATTGATTTCAGGCGGCCCCCGAGGCCACGCGCGCGCTGCCGCTACCCGTCGTTCAGGAAATACTCATCGCGCGGAAAGAGATCCGAGTTGAAGCTGTCGGAGGCCAACGTCGGCGGAGGCTCCCCGTTGCGCGCCTGCACCAACGGCACCGAGTCGATCAACGACTCGAGGCGAGCGCGCTGCTCAGCGGTGAAGTTCTGTGCTGCAGGAGCAAAACGGGCCCGCACCGCCGCGCGGTCGAACACGATGGGCGTCTGGCTGGCCATCAAGAACTGGCCGCGGCCTCCGGGAATATCCAACGTCACCACGTAGGGAAACTCGAGCCGAACACCGTTGAGCACCCGCTCCGTGGGGATCCACTGCGAGAAAATGCCACCGGGCGCCAGGCGGTCGCGCACCAGTCGATAGAACTCGAGCGAATAGACGCTGCCGCTGTACGCGCTGTTGGGCCGAAGCGCGTCGACGCTGATGACGCTCCACTTCGTCTCGTCGCGCGTGAGCACACGCCGCCCATCAGCCACCTCGAGGTGCGCGCGCGGGTCAGCCATCAACTGCGCGAGCTCGGCGCTGCCTTGTCTTCCGACGTTCGCGAGCAGCTCGATCTGCCCACCACACAGCTCCACGCAGCGAACGTGGCTCAGACGCTGGTCTTGCAACATGCCCCACGCCGTCGACCC
>JAYTAT010000756.1:0-7630 GCA_043737315.1 Archangium sp. | reverse complement strand
GTGACCGCGCCGCACCGGGTCGACGCCTCGCGCGTGTTCTACGCCTCGACTCAGTATTACTTCGTGCCCGCAGCCGGTCGCACCACGATGACCGCGGCGTTGGTCGACAGCGCGCTGACCACCTTCAACGATCTCGACGGCATGGTGCTCTGGGTGGCCGCGAGAAAGGGCGACCGCAACACCGAAGTCATCCGCGTCAGCGCGGGCCAGACCGTCGACGTCACCAATGGCGGGCTCATCGCCGCGGTCACCAACACCAACCGCGGCGCCAACGGTGCTTCGTTGAGCCAGCGACCCGGCATCTGCATCGGTGCCCCCGACGAGGTGGCGGCCTGCGTGCGTGAGCTGGGAGGCGTGCTGGACGCAGGCGTCGACGCGGGAACGATGGAGCCGGTGGATGCGGGCACGCAAGTCGATGCAGGCGTGATGGAGCCCGCGCCCCCCGCGGGTTGCGGGTGCTCAATGGGTTCGACACCGATGCTGTTTTTCACCCTGGCGTTCGCCCTGGGGCGTCGCCGCAGAAGCTGATCCGAGGAAGGACTCGCACATGACGTCGTCGTTGCTGGTGGTCGCGCTCTCACTCGTCGCGGGGGACGTGAATGCCCGACGGAGCCCGGTGGTGCAGGTGGTTGAGAAGGTCTCGCCCGCGGTGGTCTACGTGGGCACCGTGCAGGTGGTCGAGACCCGCTTCCGGGGCCGCGGCTTCGACGACTTCTTCTTCGGGCCGCAAGAAGAGCGGCGCGCGGTGGAAGGCCTCGGCTCGGGCGTGATCATCGATCCATCGGGGATCATCGTGACCAACGACCACGTCATCCGCGGCGCCTCACAGATCCACGTGGTGCTGGCCGATGGCCGTCAGCTCGACGCCGAGGTGATCGGCAGTGACGCCGACGCCGACCTCGCCGTGCTCAAGGTGACCACCAAGACGCCGCTGCCTGCCGCCAAGCTTGGCACCTCGGCCGACCTGATGATCGGCGAGAGCGTGATCGCCATCGGCAGCCCGCTGGGGCTCAAGAAGACGGTGACGCTGGGTGTGGTCTCTGCGCTGGGCCGCACCATTCGCCACGAAGATCGCGTCTTCAACGACTTCATCCAGACCGACGCGTCGATCAACCCGGGCAACTCGGGTGGCCCCCTGCTCAACATCGACGGCGAGGTCATCGGCATCAACTCGGCGATCATCGCGGCCGCGCAGAACATCGGCTTTGCGATCCCCGCCGATAAGGTGCGCCGCATCGTCGCCGAGCTCACCCAATACGGGAAAGTGCGCCCCGCCTGGGTCGGTCTCGACGTGCAGCCGCTGACCCTCGAGCTCGCGCGGCGCCTCGGTTGGGATCGCACCTATGGCGCGCTGGTCACCGCGGTCGACGAGGCCAGCCCTGCCCTCGAGGCGGGCGTTCAGAAAGGCGACATCGTGGTGCAGATGGGCTCGACGCAGATCGAAGACGCCGACGATCTCCGGAGCCGGCTGCGAGGGGTGACCGCCCGGAGCAAGGTCGCCATGAAGATCTTCCGCGCTGGCGCCGAGGTGCTCATCGAGCTCAGCCCCATCGAGTTCCCCCAGAAACTGGTCGATTCCACCGTGTGGGACAGGCTGGGCTTGCGCCTCAAGCCCGGCACCGGCGGCATGAGCATCATCGCGGTTCGGCCGGGCACCGCCTCGGGGCGCATCGGCCTCGAGCCGGGCGACACCGTTCTGAGAGTCAACCAGCAGCCCGTGGCCACCGCCGAGGCCTTCAAGGAAGCGATCATTCAGGCCCGGGGCAAGCCCTCGGTGCTCCTGCTCGTTAAGCGCGGCGCAAGGGGCTACTACCTGACCCTGCCGTTCTGACCCTCCCCAAAGAGAAGAATTGGCGGCAAGGCAGAGGCCTCGTAGCCTGTCTTCTATGAGCTCGTACCGGTACCAGGCGCTGGGGCCCTTGCAGGCAGGTGAGGGCTCACGCGCCTTTCTGGGGTTGGCCATCAGCGGCGACAACAAGGCACGCCCGGTGGTCATCATCTGGGTGCCGGAGGCGGCTGAGAAAGACGCAGAGCTGCTGGCGAAGATCAAGCGCGAGACGGAGCACGCCTCGAACCTCGATCACCCTCACATCGTGACGGTGATGGGCTTTGGCAAGCTCGACGAAGGTCACGCGCGCGTCGTGGAGTTCGCCGACGGCGAGTCGCTGCGGAAGATCCTCGAGACCTGCAAGAAGATGCCGCCCCGCGTCGCTGCGCGCGTCATTCTCGATGCGTGCACGGCCGTTCACTACGCACACGTCGCCGGTAACGATGACGGCGCGCCCCTGGTGCACGGCGATCTGCGCCCCGAGACGATGCTCATCTCGTTTCAGGGCGTGACCAAGGTGACCGGTTACGGCGCCCTCGCGTTCGCGCCCCGTGAGCTGGGGGGGCAACGCGTGAAGGGCCGCCGGGTGCATTCGGCGCCCGAGCAGATCATCGGCGGCCGCGACGCCGTCTCGATCCCCACCGACGTCTACCTGCTGGGCATCACGCTCTACGAGTGCCTCACCGGCGCCGTGCCGTGGGCCGAGCAGGCGGAGTACTTCGATCACGCGGTGCTGACGCTGCCGCTGCCCCCGGCCACGCCGGGCGATCTGCCCGAGAACTTCGAGCCCATCATTCAGAAGGCGTGCTCGAAGAAGGCGCTCGATCGCTACCCCACCCCACTCGCCATGCGTGAAGCGTTGGAAGCGGCGGCCGGGGCTGAGGTCGCCACCGACGAAGAGCTGGCGAAGTTCCTCGAAACGTTGTTCCCGCAGAGCCACGAGCTGCGCGCCGCGCGCCGCCACACCATCGACGCCGGCATCGCCGACTTCGTACGTCGTCAGTGGGCCGATCAGGAGCGCCGCGAGACGGTGCCGATGATGAAGGCCATCGACGTGCCGGCCTCGATGATTCCGCCCAGCATGGTGGCGCCCATTCCGCCCCGGCCGGTTGCCGCGGTACCGCCGCTCGCCGCGGTCAAGCCGCCGCCCGAGCGCACCTGGACTCAGCCCGAAGATGACGACGACGCGCCGAAGCAAGATGAGGGCAGCTCGATGCCCTGGCTCATCGCGCTGGCCCTCTTCATCGCGGTGATCGCGGGCTGGTGGGCGTTCAAGAAAGCCAACGAGCCGATTCCGGGCGTGGACATTCTGGATACGCCGCCCAGGGTGGCGTTGGCGGTGATCGACGCTGGGCCGCCGCCGGTGTTGGTGGTCGAGCCGACCCTCATCGATGCCGGGGAAGCAGAAGAGACCGATGCCGGCGCCGCCGCAGAAGACGCGGGCATGCTGGGCGCCTTGGAGCCCGTGGTCGTCGATGCAGGCGCACCCGCGGTCGTCGCCGCCGCCGAGGTCTTGCTCAAGATCGACAGCTCGCCCCCGGTCGAGGTGCTGCTCGAGGGCAGGTCGCTGGGCCGCACGCCCTGGGCCGGCAAGCTGCCCCCCGGCCGGAAGATCTTCACGCTGCAGAACAAGGCGCTGGCGATCTCGACCACGCGGGCGATCACGCTCACGGGTGAACCGGTGACGCAGAGCTACACCTTCGAGAAGGGCTTCGTGTCGGTCAAGGCGCCGGAGGGCGCGGCGATCTTCATCGACGGCAACCGCGTGGGTACGGCGCCCATCAAGGGCGAGATCCCCGTGTACGAAGGCAGCCACCGCATTCAGGTGACGGTGGGCAAGTCGAAGTGGGCCGAGCCGTTCACGCTCTACGGCGCCCAGCGCGTCTCGTTCAACGTGGAGATCCAGTAGCGGTTCTCAAGAAGGCGTGACGATTTCGCTGATCAGCTCGTCGAGCACCCGCCCGGTCATGTCGCGCTCACCGGGGTAGCTCAGCCTCGCGACCGCCTCTTCGATCGGGATCCACTTCGCCACGTCGACTTCTTTTCGCATCGCCTCGGCGATCTGATCGATCTCTCCTGAATCCCACCGGAAGACGTAGAAGCTGACGCACTTGAAGATGGTTTTGCCCTTGAACCGGTAGACGTACTTCACGTCGCCGAGCTTCTTGATGCACACCACCACCAGCCCGGTCTCTTCGAGGATCTCGCGTTCGGCGGTCGTCTGAGAGGTCTCGCCCTTCTCGATGTGCCCCTTGGGGAGCGCGAGCACGTTGCGGCCCGCCGGCTTGATGACGGCGACCTCGGTGCGGCCATCGACCTGGCGGAGCACGACGCCACCAGCTGAGTACTCACGCGTCGCGACCACAGCCTTGGGTTTTTAATCACGGCCGGGTCAGCGGGCACGCCCGAAATACTGAAGCTTCGCTTCCGCGCCGAGCCGGTAGCCGTGCCGCAGCTCGGCGAGCAGCTTGTCCATTCGGCCCGAGCGCACCATCGGCAGCAGCCGCTCGCAGTACGACTTCGCCAGCCGGTTCGCCTCGAGGTACCTCCAGCGCTCGGGTTCCGTGAGGTTCGAGCGCAGCTGCACCTGTTCAAAGAGCCGACCAACCAGAGACCCGGCCCAACGACCCACGTTGAGACCCCACTTGAGCAGCGTGCAGACGGCAAACTTGTCGACCTCGGCCTGCGCCTCGAGCTCGAGCAGCGAAACCGTTCGCTCCTGATGCACGGTGTGAGCGACGTACAGAAAATGAGAGACGCCTTCTGCCACCTCGCAGAAGTCACCGATGTCGGCGGTCATCGCGCCTTCGGGGCCGGCGGCGGTCACCCGGGCGAGCAACTCAGGCTCGACGTAGAGAGCCAGCTCGAGGCCCTCAATACCCTGACAGACCAGCAGCTCTTCCCGCGAGCGGCCTGAACCACCCAGCTTGCGCGCTGCCTCCGAGTCGATGAGGAAATCCTTCGCCCGGTACTCGGCGCGGATCCCGTAGATCGCCTCCAGCTGTTCCTGCAGCGCGTCCAACATTCAGTTCGCCATCAGCTTCTTCGAAGGCAACATGCCTGCGTCGATGAGCACCTGTTCGAGGCGGCCATTGCCCGTGCGCGACCAGGCCTCGAAGACCTTGAGCTGACCTTGAGGTCCGGCCGCTGCCAGGCCGCGGGCAGAGATCTCTTCGAGCACCTCGACCAGGGAACCGAACTTGAGACAAAGCTCCTGGTAGACCGAAGCAAACGAGCTGTTGCCAGCCAGATCGGCCACCGCGCTGTACGCGTTGCGCCCCATCTGCACGTAGTAGTCAGCCCCCACCACGCTGTCTTTGAGCGAGCTGTTGAAGAACCCCGCGGTGTAGAGCGAGATGTCGCCCAGCTGCCGCAGGGTGCGAATGCGCTCTTCCCGTTCTTGCTGCAAGGCCCGGTGGTAGAGCACCGCCAGGGGCTCTGATTCCCGTTTGCCGCCCACTTCCTGGGTGAACAGCTTTTCAGCCTTGGCGTAATCGGAGAGCAGGTTGACGACGTAGAACTCCGTCACCTCCTCGATCGAAACCCGCTGCCGTTTGACCACCTCGCCCACCAGGCTTCTGAAGAATTCTTTCAAGGAACCACTCAGCACCAATTGACTCATTGTGACCTCCTGCCTGCTGACTGATCGTATCGGCACGGAGAGGCGCTGACAAAAATCGCCCAGCTATTTCGGGAGGTTGCGCTGGCGCTCCCCCATTCAGAGCGCCAACTGGCCCCCCAAAAACGGTTGGCAAAGTCATGGGCCGAGTGCCAGCGGGTGCCTTGACGCTCGGGGAGGCACGGTTATATCCACGGCGCCAACGGCTCTGGCACTCAACGTAGGCGAGTGCTAACCGGCAGCACGTAGTCACACCCAGTCCCCAACACACGGAGCAACGACCATGAAGATTCGTCCCCTGCACGACCGGCTGATCGTCAAGCGCATCGCTGAAGACAGCAAGACCAAGGGCGGGATCATCATCCCCGACTCGGCCAAGGAAAAGCCCCTCGAGGCGACGGTGATCGCGGTCGGCAACGGCAAGATCCTGGAAGACGGCAAGGTTCGCCCGATGGACATCAAGGCCGGCGACACCGTTCTGTTCAGCAAGTACTCGGGCACGGAAATCAAGATCGAGGGCGACGAGCACCTGATCATCCGTGAAGAAGACGTTCTCGGCATCATCGAGAAGTGATCCGCTAACCCTTCACTCCCTCTTTCAAAGGACTCAATTCAATGGCTGCCAAAGACATCATTTTCGATACGAAGGCTCGCGACGCGATCCTCCGCGGTGTGAACACCCTCGCCGACGCCGTGAAGGTCACCCTGGGGCCCAAGGGCCGCAACGTGGTGATCGAGAAGTCGTTCGGTTCCCCCACGATCACCAAGGACGGCGTCACCGTCGCCAAGGAAATCGAGCTCGAGAACCGCTTCGAGAACATGGGCGCGCAGATGGTCAAGGAGGTCGCGAGCAAGACCTCTGACGTCGCAGGCGACGGCACCACCACCGCCACCGTGCTGGCCCAGGCGATCTTCCGTGAAGGCGCGAAGCTGGTCGCCGCCGGTCACAACCCCATGGAGATCAAGCGCGGCATCGACAAGGCCGTCACGGTCATCGTCGGCGAGCTCAAGAAGCTCTCCAAGCCCACCGCCGGCAAGAAGGACATTGCCCAGGTCGGCACCATCTCTGCCAACGGTGACACCACCATCGGCACCATCATCGCCGAGGCGATGGAGAAGGTCGGCAAAGAAGGCGTGATCACGGTTGAAGAGGCGAAGGGCCTCGAGACCACCCTCGACGTCGTCGAAGGCATGCAGTTCGATCGCGGTTACCTTTCGCCGTACTTCGTGACCAACCCCGATCGCATGGAGGTCGAGCTGGCTGACCCCTTCATCCTCATCTACGAGAAGAAGGTCTCCTCGATGAAGGATCTGCTGCCCGTGCTGGAGCAGGTTGCGCGTTCGGGCAAGCCCTTGCTCATCGTCGCTGAAGACATCGAAGGCGAAGCGCTCGCCACCCTCGTGGTGAACAAGATCCGCGGCGTGCTCAACGTGTGCGCGGTCAAGGCGCCCGGCTTCGGCGATCGCCGCAAGTCGATGCTCGAAGACATCGCCATCCTCACCGGCGGCAAGCTGATCGCCGAAGACCTCGGCCTGAAGCTCGAGAACGTCACCCTGAACGACCTGGGTAAGGCCAAGCGCCTCAAGGTCGACAAGGACAACTCGACCATCATCGACGGCGCCGGGGCCGAGAAGGACATCCAGGCTCGCGTGAAGCAGATCCGTGCGCAGATCGAGGAGACCACCTCGGACTACGACAAGGAGAAGCTGCAGGAGCGTCTGGCGAAGCTCGTCGGTGGCGTGGCCGTCATCAACGTCGGCGCTGCGACCGAGACCGAGATGAAGGAGAAGAAGGCTCGCGTCGAAGATGCGCTCAACGCGACCCGCGCGGCCGTGGAAGAGGGCATCGTGCCTGGCGGCGGCGTGGCGTACATCCGCTGCCTCAAGGCGCTCGAGGGCATGACCGTCACCGCCGAAGAGAAGTTCGGCGTCGACATCATCCGTCGTTCGCTCGAAGAGCCCCTGCGCCAGATCTCGGCGAACGGTGGCCTCGAGGGCTCCGTGATCGTCAACAAGGTCAAAGAGGGCTCGGGCGCTTACGGCTTCAACGCCGGTACCGGCGTGTTCGAAGACCTGATCGCCGCGGGCGTCATCGACCCCGCGAAGGTCTCGCGCTGCGCGCTGCAGAACGCGGCGTCGGTCAGCTCGCTGATGCTGACCACCGAAGCGATGGTCGCCGAGCG
>JAYTAT010000755.1:0-7631 GCA_043737315.1 Archangium sp. | reverse complement strand
TCGCAGGCGGCGCTTTCGGGCGGGGCGGGGTGGCGGCCGGCATTTCACGCTCGACGTCTTGCGCCTCTTCACGGGCCGAGTCGTCCGCCATGAACTCTCCGGTCTTCTCGTCCTCCTCCATCGGAGGGGGCGGCGGTTGCGGGGGGGCGGGGCTCGGGTACCTTTCACCCAACGCATCGCGCAGCGTGCCGGTGAGCAGCTTGAGGTCGAGCGGCTTTTCCAACAGCGCGAAGGCGCCGTGTTTGTCGACCGCTTCTCGTTGATGCACGGGGTTCTTGTAGACGCCCGAGATCATGATGATCGGTACGCGCCGGCCGCGAGGCAGCGCGCGGATCTGCTTGGCCACCTCGTAGCCACTGAGGGCAGGCAGGAGCAGGTCGAGCAGCACCGCGTCGAAGTTCTTCTTCTCGAAGCTCTTGATGGCCCACTCGCCGTCGCGCTCGACGGTCACCACGAAGCCCTGCCTGGTCAGTGCGTCGGCCAGCACACGCTGCACGCTGCGGTCGTCATCAACGATGAGGATGTTCACGGTGCTGGACAAAGTGTGGTGAGCCTAGGCGACCTCTGAATGTGCGGGTAAGAGCTAAGTCGAAGCGCCACACGTCTCTTTGCTCTGGAGTTCCGATGTCCCTCCGCCTTCTGTCGATCGTTGGTGCCCTGATGGCTTGCCTTGCCTTTGCGCAGGGCACCGAGGGCCCCGGGGCCAGCCCCGCTGCTGCGGCCACGGCGAACAGCGACGCGCCCGAGGCCAAAGAGGCCAGGGACCTCGTGCAGAAGTACCTCACGGCGGTGAAGGCGAAGAAGTGGGCCGACGCGAAGAAGCTGCTCCACCCGAAGACGGTCGAGGCGATCGCCGAGCGCAAGAAGCGCATGGGCAAGGAAGATCACCCCATGGCGCCGTGGTTCCACGAGAAGGTCGATTACTTCTTGAAAGACTTCAAGATCGGCGCCGCTTCGTTGGGCGCGCTGGGCACCGTGATGGTCGAGGTGACCGAAGACAACTTCCAGATCGCCGACAAGGGCATGGCCGAAGGCGAGCCTTCCGCGTACCTGGTGGGCAAGAAAGACGGGAAGTGGTTCGTGGTCGACAAGAAGCGCGGCGAGGTCTTCACCAAAGACTCGGTGAAGCTCGGCTACAAGGGCTGGTTCGACAAGCTCGAGAAGCCCGCCGAAGCCGCGCCGCAGTAACGATTCGAGTCAGGGGAGGCCCTCGCTATTCGACGCGAGGGAATGAATCTGCCCCTTGGCCTTTTCGACGTCGGCCTCATGTTTCAGGACGAGGTTCAAGGTCTGAGCCACCAGCTCAGCCGACAGCGTATCGGCGTTGAGCAGCACCAACGCCTGAGCCCAATCCAACGTCTCTGAAATCGAAGGAGACTTCTTCAACTCCAGCTTGCGCAGCTTGCCCACCGCGGTCACCACCTGCTCCGCGAGCTTCTCCGGAACCCCCGGCAGCCGCGAGCGCACGATCGCCAGCTCGCGCTCCCGCGTCGGGTAGTCGATGTACAGATGCAGACATCGCCGCTTGAGCGCGTCCGACAGCTCGCGTGCGTTGTTCGAAGTCAACACCACGCGCGGAATGTGTTTCGCCTTGATGGTGCCCAGCTCGGGCAGGGTGACCGCGTTCTCCGCGAGCACCTCGAGCAAAAACGCCTCGAACTCCGGGTCTGCTTTGTCGATCTCGTCGATCAACAGCACCGCGGGCTTCGGGTTGACCAGCGCCTGAAGAATGGGCCGGGGAAGCAGGAACCGCTCCGAGAAGAACACCGCATCTGACGCCGCCACCCGATCCGCGGCTTCTTTGATCGTGCCGGCGCCCACCATCAGCTCGCCGATCTTGTCCTTGAGCAGCTGGGTGTAGAGCAGCTGCTTTGCGTATTCCCACTCGTACAGCGCCTTCGATTCGTCGAGCCCTTCGTAACACTGCAGGCGAATCAGCTCGCGGCCCAGCGAGGCGGCGAGCGCCCGGGCGAACTCGGTCTTGCCGACGCCCGCGGGCCCCTCGATCAGCACCGGCTTCTCGAGCCGGTCGAGCAGGAACGCCGTGGTGGAGATGTCGCGCGAGGGCAGGTACCCGACCGAAGCGAGGCGCTTCGAGGCGTCGTCGATGTCGGCGAACTGGCTCATTCGCAAAGCAGATAGCAGCGGAACGCGACGCGAGACAGCTGATCAGCGAATACCCTGATTCCCCATGAGCATGACCGACCTCTGCCCGTGGGATGGCTTTGCGCCCGCGACGATCTCGTTCTGCGAAGCGCGGCTGTGCGCGGTGATCGCCGAACCCGCAAACGCCTTCACCAGCCTGAGCAAGACCCTGGTCGGCCTCTGGCTCATGTCCCGCTGCTGGCGGCGGGGGCAGCCGGCGTTGTGGGCCATCGTGGTGGCCGCGTTGCTTCAAGGCCCGCTGGGGTTTTCGCTCCACGCCACGGGCACCTTCTGGGGCGAAGCGCTCGACGTCTCGGGCATGTTCCTCATCAGCGCCACGCTCTTGAGCTTCGCCCTGGCGCGCCGATTCAGCTGGTCAACCGCCCAGCTGACCGCGGGGTGGCTGGGCCTCATGCTGGTATCCGTGGCGGCGCTCCTGCTGGTGCCCCGCAGCGGCATCCCCGTCTTCTCGGCGCAGGTGTGGGTCTGGCTGGTCCTCGAGCTTCGGCCGCGCACGGCTCAGAGCGCCTCTTCACGCCGCTGGCTGCGGTGGATGATCGGCTGCTTCCTGGCGGGCTTCGGTTTCTGGCTGGCCGACAAGACCCGGCTCGCCTGCGACCCCGACAACCACCTGCTCAGCGGCCACGCGGTCTGGCACCTGGCCACCTCTGCCTGCCTGGGCTTCTTCTTCGAATACGAGTCGTCGCACCGAAGACCCTGACACGCGCGTCACATCTCGCCCGCAGTTCGCCGTGGCGCGGGTGACGCGGCCGACCCGCACGGGCTGCGTTGACCCATTCGATTTCCCCCGCAAGCCCCTGAATTGGCAGCCGAGATCATCGCCGTTCAGGTGGGCACGGCGACTGCAATTGCACACGTTCGGAGCGAGCGGGGTTCACGATGACAACGACCATGATGAGACTGTTGACCCTGACGCTGCTGGCGGTCGTACCCGGCGGGCTGCCGGTGGTCGCCGCCTTCGTGCTGGGCCGCGCCATCGTCCGCCAGATGCAACTCGAACAGGGCACCCACGGTCACCGGTTCGCCCGGGCCGTCAGCACCATCCGTTTTGGCGAAGTGTGGTCGCAGGCTCGCCAGACCTTCGGCGGGCCGTTCACCCTCAAGGCCAGCTGAAGAAACGCGCGGTGCCTTCGATGTCACCGCCGACGCCTGAACCCGGAATGAAGACTCCGTAAACCGAGATCTGCTGGTCGGCCGTCAGCGAGGTCACCGGAGGCTGCGGCGCTGAAAAGCTGCCCCGGGGGTCGAGCACGCGCTCATCAGACATCTTCATCACCGGAGGCACGAACCAGCCGCGGCCGTTGGTGATGCTCGGCACGCGGTCGAGATCGAACGGCACCATGTACATGCGGTAGTCGCCTGCCATGCCGTTGTTGGGCCCCGCCACGAAGCTGAACGCGAACGTACCGTCGGGCAGCGGCGCAAATTGCGGCGAGAAGGCGAACCAGGTGTCGGTGGGCGCCTTGGCGGGCAGCCAGACCGAGGTGTTCTGGTCGGTCACGAACACGTTCAAGTGTGAGCCCGTGCCCCAGCCGCGCGTCACGGTGCTGAAGAGCGAGACGTAGACGGTGCTGAACTGCTGCGCGCCCGGCGAGACGGTGGTGAAGGCGCCGACCGCCCGGCCGGTCTTCGGGTGGATGCTCACCGTGGTCCAGTCTTCGGGCAGCGCGCTGGGCTGGGCGGAAGGCGTCATGCGCGCGGCGGTCGAGAACGAGCCCGCACCTTCGCGGAACACGCCGTAGGGCTCGGTGTCCGCGTTGCCCGAGGTGAGCAGGCGCGTGCCGGTGAAGGTGATGTGCACCACGCCGGTGGAGGGCAGGGTGGCGATCGCCGGGTGCGAAGGCGCAAAGACCGCGGTGGTGCCGGCGTCAGGCGAGGTCGAGGTGAAGGCGGGCCCCATCATGGTGACCGCCAGCGTCTCGCTCAGCTCGCGCACGATCAGCGTTTCGGGCTCTGCGGTGACGAGCAGTGCGCCGCCGTTCTTCCAGGGCGCGATGTCGCAGTCACGAATGATCTCGCCCGTGCCGCCGTCGCCGGGCAGCGGGGGCTCGAAGGTGTTCACCACCCGGCCCCAGGTCTGACCCCGATCGACGCTCTTCTGCACGCGGATGCCCCGGCCGACCACGTAGCAGGCGTAGAGCGCCTGGCTGTCGGGGTTCCACGCGAGGTGCACCCGGGTGCCGGTGGTGTCGAGGCTGAAGCTGGTGCTCGCTTCGTCGGTCAGGAAGTCAGAGCCGCGCTCGATGCTGGGGTGGGAGATCAGCTGGCCCTCCTGCTCCAGGGCGAGCGACACGCGCGCGGTGTCGAGGGCCGCGATGTCGGGCCGCTTGGCGCTCACCGAGCCCACGGCCACGGTGGGCTTCACCAGAGGTGGCCGGGGCGTGACGGCGATTTCGTTCGAGATGAAAGGCAGGGGCGCCGTGCCCGCGTCGCGCCGCGTGCCGCCGACGAACGCGCCGCCGTCGAGCGAGGTGCGCCGGCACTCACCGGGCGAGAAGCACGCGTAGCCACCGGGGCAGGTGTTGTTCATCCCGAAGGGGCAGGTCTGCAGGCGGCACTGGCCCAGGTCGCAGACCCGATCGTCGGGGCAGCCGTCAGGGCCCATGCACGACATGCCGGCGTCGACCTCGGGCATCGTTTCCTGAATGGGCATGCCGAGCAGCACGTCACCGGCCGCGTTCAAGCCGGCGATGAAATAACGCCGCCCGCCCATGCCCGCGTCGGGGATGATGACGTTGATCGCGGTGCCGGGCGTCGTGTCGAGGAAGCGTTCGGTGCGGTTGTCGCCCAGGGCGTCGCTCTCGATGAGCATCCACTTCTCGACCATCGCGGTGCGGCGCCGATCCCACGCGAGCGCCACGGTGCCGGCGTTGGCCACCCCGAAGAGCCCCAGGCCGTTGCCGCCGTCGTTGATGGCCTGCGGGCCTGCGTCGGGCGTACCGGCGTCGCTCACCGGCACGGCGGTCCCGAAGGCGGCCTTGCAGCTGGGCGAGAGCGTCTGGAGATCAGCCGCGCAGAGGTCACGCTGCAGCTTCCACGCGTCTTTCTGAAACGCGCTGCACGCCGACATCTTCTCGACGCAGGTCAGCACGGTGCCGAGCACCTTTTGATCCGCGTCGCTGCACGAGCTCAGGTTCGCGGAGCACGTGCTGCCCAGCAGCGAGCCTGCGATCTCGTCCCCGCAGTCGCCCTGGTTGGCCTTGGCGGCCCGGGTCGAGCGTTCACACGGGTTGGGCGCGCAGCCAACGAGCGCGAGGGTCAGACTGCAGCAGACGGCGACGGCGCGAAGTGACGTCATGTCGACCGTCTACCCGCTGGCGCCCGCAGGCGCTACCTCTCACCCGCCCGGGTTGATGCCCGTGACGATGGTCGTCAGGTCGAGCCCACCGGTGTAGCCGTAGCTCACGTAGGAGTCGAAGCCGTAGACGGTCACGCCCGCGCCCGGGAGCTGGGTCTGGTTGGGCACGGGCAGCACCTCGATCGCATGACTTCCGACGAGCACCGGCACGTTGGCGACGCGGAAGTTGCTGCTGGCGATGTTCGTCCACGAAGACACGGCCACTCCGTCGACGCGCACCTCAGCGACACGCGCGCCGTCGATCACGATACCCAGGTAGTTGTCACGAGTACCCGGAGCCGTGAGAACGGTGTAGCTCGAGCGCCACTGTTCGACGGGCGGCAGGAGCACCAGCGAAGGGTCGCCCTGGCTCGGCCGGGTCGTACCGGTCGTCGCGTCTTGCCCAGCGAAGATCTGCGCGACCTGCACCGGCTGACTGGCGGTGATGGTGAACGACGTCTTGCTCCGAAATTCGACGAAGCGGCCGCCCAGGAGCCTGCAGTTGTTGGCCGTCAGGCTCGTGCCCGCGGCGCAACCGCCCGCATTCGACAACACATCGCCGGCGGCCGGCGGCACCGAGAGCGTGATTGAGGTTCCGTTGGGGCACGGGGTTCCGACGGCCGTGTCGGGGCAACCCGCGACGACCTTGTAGTAGTCAGGGCCCGCGTTGGCGGCGGTGGCGAACTGATTGTTGGTCAGGCGAAGCGGCGCAGTCCTCGCACCCACGAAGTTCTTGCCCCACGTCACGAAGGGAAAGAGCTGCTCTTCCACGTGGTCACAGGCCGTATCGAGAAATCCGCGCAGCGCGCAGGCCGACCCGCCGAAAACGGCAATGGGCTTGGTGGACGTCACGATGGATCCGGTGAGGTCGCCGCCCGCGACTCGGCAGACCTGGCTGCAGTTGCCAAGGCTGCACGCGAAGGTCCGGTCGTACGGGTTGTTGCCGCACTGCAGGTTTCCCGCTGACGAACCGCTCACCAGAATGGCGGGCAGATCCGTCGTCAGCTGCAGAACTTCATACGAACTGAGCGAGAACGTGCGGGTCTCGCCCATCGACATCGCGGTGACCGCGGTCATTCCGGTGGTTGACGCAAGGGTTCTGGCCGAAGCGCGCACCGTGACGTCCGTGCCGTCTTGTGAGGCGACGATCGACAGCGTGCCGTTGCTGAAGTTCTGCGGGGCGCCGGTGGTGGTGGGGCGGAGCGCGAGGTGTTCGACGGTCATGCCCACGTAGCTCGTCCCCAGAATGTGCGCGGGGAGCAGCAGCGAGGCGTCATTGCTGAACGAGAAATAATTGCAGCGGCCAGCAGTGCAGGTCTGCCCGCTGCCCGAGGGTTCCAGATTGCATTGGTTGACGCTGTTGCAGGTGCCCCCCAGGCCCACGGCTGAGAGGGGGTTGAACTGGTACACCGTGACGGGACGGCTGGCGGTCAGGCGGTAGGCGACGCGGCCCCGCCCCGTGGTTCCCAGCGTTCCTGCCGGCACCGCGACGTGGTGCCAGGGCACTTTGATCTGCGCGACGCCCTTGGTGGCGGGATCGGTGCGGCCCGGCACGAGCACGGTCTTCACCACCTGCTCTGCGTTGTTGTTCCACCGGCGAATGGTCACGGTGGTGGGCTGCACCGACCGGTTCGAGACCACGAAGGCGAACTCACTGTCGGCCGTGCCCAGGCCTACACCCGAGAGGTTGCCCTTGAAGATGGAAGGGGTCAGCCCGTTTTCCATCACCGTCGTCCAGTATTCGCAGCCGAAGTAACTGTTGGCACGAGCGGCTTCGGTGCACTCGTCGACGCACGCGCCGTTGAGACACTCGGCCGTGGGCCCGAGGTTTTGCAGGGTGCTGCACGTCACGTCGGTCCACGCGCCGGTGACCGAGCAGACCTGTTGTGTGCTGGTGCTGGCGCACCGCTGCGCCCCGGGAAGGCACGCGGGGGCGCGGCATTGAGCGCCTGACACGCCCTGCTCACAGACCTGGGTGACGCAGGTGCCATCGAAGTTGTCGCCTGCGGCGACGTAGCCGGCCGAAAGATCTTCGCGGGGCAGACGCTGGCACTCCTGGAGGGTGGTGTTGTTGGGGCTGCACCGACGTTGGCCCACGGTGCACTCGGCACACTCACCTCCGACGCAG
>JAYTAT010000754.1:0-7635 GCA_043737315.1 Archangium sp. | reverse complement strand
CAGTTCCTTCGACACCGCGGCGCCGGTGGAGTCCTTCACCTCGACGGCGAAGGTGAAGTCACCGGCCATCAGCGGCCGGCCTTCGAGCAGGCCATCGGTCGCAACGGCGATGCCCGGGGGCAGATCACCGGGTTCGAGCGCGCGCCACGTGTACGGGGGCGTGCCGCCCACGGCCACCAGCGAGGCCGTGTAGACCCGGCCGAACTCGGCGGCGGTGAGCGACTGGTCGACCACGACCAGCGGCAAGCCGCCCGGCATCACCTGCAGGCTGAGCATGCGCGTGTCGGTCAGCCCTCCGCTGGTGACCTTGGCGCCGAACGAGAAGGTGCCCGCGGTGGAAGGAGAACCGACCAGGTCTCCCGCGCTCGAAAGTGTGAGGCCCGCAGGCAAAGCGCCGCCGGTCAGTTCCCACACGTACGTGCCGGACCCGCCGGTGGCCTGCAACCGCAACCCGAAAGGCGCGTAGCGGGTGGCGACTGGCAACGCGGCAGTCGAGATGGTCACCGTGCCGGTCGAGACCTGCACCGCGGCCGGCTGGGTGAAGCAGTTGTTCACGATGGTGATCTCGTTGCCGCCGAAGCTCGAGGTGGCGCCGTCGAAGTTGACGCACACGCCCAGCCAGTACGCACCGGGCGCGAGGTCTGAAGGCACGGTGATGCTGTCCATCCCCATGTCGACCTGCAGCGGGGTGAGCGCAGCCAGGTTGCCCACGGTCAACGACCGATCGGCGATGGAGACCGACGCATTGTCAGACAGGAAATAGCTGTACTTCGCCGCCGTCGAGTTCGCGTTGCCCAGGTTCTGGAATGATCGGGTCACCTGGAGCGTGGCGCCTGGCATGGCCGCGGTCGGCGCGGCGAACCCGGAGACCACCAGGTCAGCGGTCGGCGACCCGATGGTGACCACGGAGGGCGCAGAGATGTTGTTGCTGTCTGACTTCTCGACGATGAGCCCGTCGGGATCGACCACGGCGAAGAGGAAGTAGGAGCTCTGGGTCAACGTCGTGGGGAGCGGCAAGTTGATGACCGCCTGCGCCGTGCCCTGCGCGTCGACAGCGATGGCCGCGCTGGTGCCGATGATGGTGTCGGTCATCTGATTGAGCGTCGCGTCAGTCGACAGGAAGAAGCGCGTAGTCACGCCCGTGGAGTCACGGCCTCCGCGGTTCCGGAGGCTTGCGGTCTGGGGGAAAGCGACGCCCGCGTAACCGGTCTGCGGCGCCGACAACGAGGTGATCTCGAGATCGGGCGGGGGGAAGAAGTCGATCGCCTGGCCCGCGGGATAGGCGCTCGAAGTGCAGGTCGCGCTGGTGGCGCAGCTCAAGCCCGGAATGGCCACGCCGGCTTCCTTCTGCAGGCCCACCGAGGCCGAGACATTTGCCGGCAGCGCCGTGCTGTAGACGAATCGAATGCGGCCGGTGGTCTCGAACAGCAAGACCTGGAAGGCGATGCGGGCGGTCCCCGCGTTGGCACCCACCGCGTTCCACTCGAAGGCCATCACCCGGTTCGGGGCGATGCCGGTGACCTGATAGCGGTAGCCATTGGCCGCGCTCTGCGGCGGGGTGAGCCCGTCCCACCAGGGCGCGATGAACACCTTGGGCACCGAGCCCAGCGTGCTGCTGTGCGGCAAGTTCTGATTCGAGGAGGAAGACGCCGGGGCGCCGCCGATGGCCAGATAGCCGTACTGCGACATCGCCACTGAGGAGAACTGGGTGTCGAAGAACGGCATGGGGAACGGCACGGTCAACGACGCGGCAGCGGTGGTGACCGCACCGTTCACCAGCGGCTGGTAGGCCACCGGCGTCGGGCCGACCACCTGATACGCCTGCGCGTGGGCCAGCATCGGCACCAGGGCGACCGCGGCGGTCAGGCCCAGCGCAGCGCTCGAAAAGCGGCGTTTGCTGCGGAACAGCATGAAGCCGACCGCGGCCAGCAAGGCGAGCGGCGACCAGCTCGTCGACGGCGTGCTGCTGCAACCCATCGCTTTCGGCTCGCGCTCTACGCGCAAGGAGAGCGGCGTGAGGCCCGTCATGCCTGCAGCGTCACTGACCTCGACCACGAAGGACCAGAGACCTTCGGAGCCATCGGCGGCCACCGTACCGGTGATGGTGCCCGCAGGATCGAGCGTGAGGCCCGGGGGCAGCACGCCGCTGGCGACTTCGTACTTCACGGTGCCGCTCGGAGAGACGTTCAACGGCACGGAGACCGCAGCGCCCGGACGGAGCACCTCGGGCAGCATTCCGGTCACGCGGTATCGGGGGGGATGCACGGTCATGGTGAACTCCAGCGTATCCGTGCGGCCGTTGTTGTCTTCAACGCTGATGCTGAAACTGAAGGTTCCAGCCTGGGTGGCGCGGCCGCTCACGGTGATCAACTCGGCCCGGGGCGTCACGGTCAGCCCAGCGGGCACGGCGCCGGTCACCCGCCAGATCAGCGGCTTGGCCAGCATCGAGCCATCCTGGTTGGCCACCGCAATGTCCTGCAGGTATTCCTGGCCTATCAGCGCATCGGGAATCGCCACGGTGCGGAAGGTGATCGCACCGGCGGCAATGAGCCGCAACGAGAGCGCGCGGGTCGCGCGCCCGCCCACGGCGTCACGCACTTCGAAAGTGAGCGGAATGGCGCCGTTCGAGGCGTTGCGCGGCGCTCCGGAGAGCGCGCCATCGGTGCTCAGAATCAGGCCGGTGGGCATGGTGCCGCCTGCCAGACGCCAGGTGTACGGGCGCACGCCGCCGGCAGCGCCGAGGGCGAACTGGTACTGCGAGGTGGCGCTGTTCACCACGGCCGGCAGGCTCGAGGTGGTGATGTCGACGCCCGAGGTGGTGGGCAGCACGCGCAAGGCGAGCCGCACGGCTGCCTGACGGCCACCGTTCTCGAGCACGACGGTCACCCCCACCAGTTCGGCGCCGCCAGAGCCCGAGGGGGTTCCAGTGAGCAGGCCGTCGGTGGGGTTGATCGAGAGCCACGAAGGCGCGCCACCCAACGTGGGGTCGATGCGCCAGGTCGAAGCACCCTGCTCGCCCACCGCGGCCAGGCGGAAGCTGTAGGGGCGGCCGATGACGGCGTCGGGCAGCGCGGTGTTCGCCACGCGCAGTGACGAGGGCGCAATCACCATGCTGCGGGAAGCGAGGGCGTTGTTGGCGAGGTCGAGCTCGCCGGCCACCACGAAGCCGGGGTCGACGATGCAGCCTACGTAGTAGGTGCCGGCAGGCATGGTGCCCGGCAGGCGCACCAACTCTGTGGCGGTGTCTCCGCTGTTGCGCAGCAGCGTCACCATGCCCTCGTCACGCAGGTTGCCGTTGTCGACGATTCCCAGCAGCACGTCGTCGGCGGTGATGATGTCGTTGGCCGAGGCGTAAAAACGGTAGACCGCGGCGGGGGCATCGACGTTGCCGATGTTTCGAATGCTGCGCACCACGGGGATGATCTCACCCACGCCCGCTGAAGCCGGCGCGGTCACGCTGGTGACGGTCAGATCGGGGCCGGGCTCGGTGATGCGAATGGGCCCGAGGATGAGGCTGTTGTTCGCCTTGTTGCTCTCGAACACGGCGCCGGTCGAGTCGACGATCCCGAACACGAAGTACGGGCCGGTGCGGAAGGCCGCGTTCGCCGCGTTGCGCAGCGGAAGGTTGCAGTTGAGGGTCACCACGGTGGACGTCGTGCTGGGCGCGACCAGGGGTACCGCCTGATCGCAGACGTAGGTGTCTGAGAGCAGCGAGAGCGACGAGTCGGGCGACAGCACGAACGCGACGCGGAAGTTGTTGGCGTTGGCGCCGCCCGTGTTGCGGAACTTCACCCTGAGCTGGGTCGGGTCGCCGAAGCGGGCGTTGGTGGTCTCGAGGCCGGTCACGGTGTCGAGGAAGTTGACGGTCTCGATGAGCAGGTCAGCGCGGCGCACGTCGACCTTGGCGGTCGAGGCCGCCACGTTGTTGGCCTCGTTGGCTTCGATCACCCCGCCGTCGGGGTCGACCTGGAGCAGGAAGTGGAATTGGCCGTTGGGCGCATTGGCGGGGATCACCACGGGCAGCGCGGTCTGGGTGATCGTCTGACCGCCGCCGACCGGGTACGAGCCGCTCGACACGGTGAAGTCGCTGGGGTCGAGCACCTGGTCGGCGCTCATCAAGATGCGATAGCCGACGGGCGCTGCCGCCGCGGTGGTGCCGCGGTTGAAGAAGCTGAAGGCGAAATTCTCAGTGTTGCCGCCGCCGGTGGTGACGGGGCCCGCAATCGAGGTCGCGACGAGGTCGATGCCCTGCACGAAGGCGGTGGCGGTAGAGCCCACGTTGTTGGTCTCGGAGGCCTCCATCACGGCGTTGGTGGGGTCGACCTGCACGAGCACGAAGTACTCACCGGTGGGGGGCGGCGTGGTGGTGGCCGCGCTGCCCGTCACCAGCACGATGGCCTGACCACCGTCGAGGGTCACGCCGCCGTCGACAGCGGGCAATGAGTTGGGGCCACCTTCGGCCACCTGAATGTCGGCGCCACCGTCAGTGGCGGTGACGTCGAGCAGTTGATCGCGCGAGAGGAAGGCGCGCCACATGAAGGAGCTCGCGGCGGTGCGGCCGAAGTTCCGCAAGGTGGAGTTGACCGTGAAGCTCAAGTTGCCGTCGCCCGCGGTGGAGAAGCTGGCGATGGTGACCGCGCTGACCGAAAGATCTGCCTCGTTGGGCTCGCCGATGTTGAACAGGCGGTTGGCCACGAAGTTCGTCGCCGAGCAGGTGTTGTTGCACGACAGAATGTTGGCGCCCTGCGTGCCGCCCTGGTTCTCGAAGCCCGTGACGAACGTGAAATCGCCCGCGGCCATGCTGATGAGCGAGCCGTGATGAATGAAGATGCCGCCGTTGGCCGTCAGCTTGATCGAAAACGTCGCCTCAGCGCCCGAGGGCGTGCCGAAGCCCGAGTACGGAATGATGCGGAACCACTCGATGGTGAGCTCCGAGGGGCTGCTCTGGTACCGAATCTGGGTGTTGGGCCCGATCTCGCAGTCGTCCCACAGGCCGGCCACGACGGCGTTGGGCGTCAACGACGAGGGGAAAGACTGATTCGTGTAGCAACTCGAGCCGCTGGTGCAGCCCGTACCGAAAGTGAGGAAGCCGTTGATGCTCGGAAAGACCTGCGTGTAGTTCGTGCCGAAGTACGGGAACGAGAACGGAATCGGAACGGCGAGCGCCCCTTCATCTTGACCCACCACATAGGGGAGCATCGTGGCGCCCGTCAGTGACTGGTAGGGCTGAGTGCTGGTGATGATGGGCGGCAGTTGTGCCCACGCAGAGCTCGAGGCGAGCGCCAGGGCGAAGAAACAAGTGCCAAGCACAGTCGAAGGGCCGGTCGAAGAAAGCTTCACGTCGTTCTCCATCAAAACAGAAGCGCACGCGACCAGAGCCAGGCCCGCGAGCGAAAGGCGAATGTCACGTCGACTGCATCAAGGGATGCAGGCCGCCTGGTAGGTCACGGTCAGCGTCTTGCCCGGCTCAGGCACGTACAACGGCTCGAAGTTGATCGAGTTGTTCGTCGCGTCGTATTCCCAGATGCGTGACGCAAGTTGGGGGTCGGGATCCTGACGGGGGATCGGCATGCCGTCGATGGCGACCTGGATGCCGGTGGCCGCCGCGAGATCGGGCCGCGAGGTGAGGAAGAAGTTGGTGCGGTAGCCGAACGCGTTCTTGCCGATGCGCTCCAGCGCGACGGCCCAATTCGGGGTGCAGATCTCTTCTTTCACGCCGTTGGTCTGAGCCACCATGAACTCGTGGCGGCCGTCGTTCGGGTCGTCGTACGCACAACCCGACGGAGCGCTGGGGAGGAACGGGCCGATCACGTTGTAGCTGAACTGGCCCGTGCGCTGCGCCCCTTTGATGTTCAACAGCTGGTTCAAATAGAACGCCGGCGCCTGGGGGGCCTGGTCGCGCGCGTCGGTGACGCACACCACCGCGAGCACGGCCTCCTGCCGCAGGAAGCCCGCGTTCTTGGCCGGGTCGGTGATGTTCGGCGCGGTCAACGCGCGGGTCGCGGGGTCGAGGCACGACTCGGCGAAGCCCGGTGTTCCGACGTTGACCAGGGCCGAGAACTCGGTCTGCAGGTTGGGCGTCGTCGGCCGAAGGATCTTGTTGCCGGCAGGCGAGGTGTAGAGCGTGCCTGCCTTGATCGCCGTGCTGCCGCTCAATTCGGTGTTGGTCACGCCGAGGTGGAAGTCGACCTGGTTGCTGGTGGCGTACTGAAGAAATGACGCCATGTTCTGCGCCAGCGCGGTCTGCTTGTCGCCCATCGAGCAGGAGTCGTCGATCACCAGCAGGATGTCGGCCTTGGGCTTGGTGTCCTGGCGGAAGGTGTCGGTGTTCAGACCCTCCATGTCACCGCGGCCCTGGAGCGCCACCACGTAGTCGAGCGCCTGCCCCCCCTGCGTCACGCCGATCACGAAGGCGCCGGTGTCGGGCCCGTAGTTGATGGGGCGGTACTTGAGCGAAAAGGTCACGGGGCTCGAGCTGCCCGGCAAGACGCGGGTGCCGGGGGCGATGCCGCTGATCACGAAGAACTCGGGGCACGGCGAGGCGCCCATACAATTCGGGCCACCGGGGCCTTCACCTGCCGAAGAGCCCATCGACGCCGAGTTGATCACCACTTCGGTCGAGCACGAGTTGTAGGCCTGGAAGTTGCGGTTGGGCGAGTTGCAGTCCTTCTTCACGGTGCCGAAGTCGAGCGTGCTCGGCGAGATGGTGAGGCAGCTGTTCGCGATGGTGGCGGTCAGCGCGACCTCGCGCGAAGGCGAGACGGGGTGGGCGAGGTTGAAGGCGACGCGGCCGACGACCTGCGCGGGCACCGGGGGCAGCTGGCCCTGAGGCCAGGCGCGCACCATCACCTGCCTGGTCTCACCGGGCATCAGGTCGAGTTCGTTGATCGGGCCGCCCGGCAGCGAGAAGACCGCGGGCATGCCGGTGGGCGTGCCGGTCTCGGGCTGCAACTGGAGGTTGCTGAGCAGGCAGACGTCGTTGGGGCCCGTCAGCCGGTTGCGGATGGTGAAGCCGAGATCCTTGATGGCGGGCGGCGAGACGATGCCGAAGGCCAGCGCGATGGGGGTGATCTCCACGTCGCACGGGGGCAGCATCACCGAGTTGGCGGTGACGTTGATGATGGTCACGGGCTCATCGGGGTCGTTCGAGAAGATCTTCACTTCGAACTCACGCATACCCAGGCCGTTGGGGGTGATGCGCACGGGGATGTCGAGGATGCTGGTCGACGAACCGGCCTCGAGGCCTTGAATGGGGTCGTAGCGGCCGGCGCCCGCGGCGGGCAGGTCGTCAGTGCAGCCGTTGGTCGGCTCGAAGAAGCCGACGCAGATCTCCGAAGCGAGCGCGCCGTTCTTCGGGGTCACTTCCCAGTACGGGCGCACGAAGCCGCCGGCGCCGTCAGGCTTTCCGAGCTTCAGGTTCGCGCGGGGGTCGACCGGCGTGGGGCGCGTGCCGACGTTCTGCACGGCGAGCTTCCGGTTCGCGAACGACGGGGGGTTGGCCACGGCGAAGTAGGCGATGCGGCCGAAGTTGAGCGTGGGTGACGGGCGCACGTCGATGTCAGGCCCGCCGCCGACGCCGCGGAGGTTGACGCTGACCATCGGCTGGCTGGTGAGCTCGGTGACGGCCGTGAGCTG
>JAYTAT010000753.1:0-3089 GCA_043737315.1 Archangium sp. | reverse complement strand
ACGATGTTGAAAGTCATTCCCCTCGGGGGCCTGGGCGAAGTCGGCATGAACACCATGGTCCTGGAGCACGCAGGTGAGCGCGTGCTGATCGACTGCGGTTTGATGTTCCCCCGCGGAGACCAGCCCGGTGTCGACGTGGTGCTTCCCGACTTCACCTGGCTCAAGGCAGCCTCCGAGTCGCTCAAGGCGATCGTGCTGACCCACGCACACGAAGATCACATCGGTGCGCTCCAGTGGCTGCTGCGTGAAGTGAACGTGCCGGTCTACGGCACCCGTTTCACGCTGGCGATGGCCCGGCACCGCCTCGCCGAAGCGGGCATCACCGCCGACCTGCGCGAGATGGCGCCCCGCTCGCAGTTCAAGGTCGGCGAGTCGTTCACCATCGAACCGCTGAGGGTCTCTCACTCTGTGCCCGACGCGGTCGGCTTGATGGTGAAGACGCCCAGCGCCACCGCGATCCACACTGGCGACTTCAAGCTCGACGGCATGCCCATCGACGGTCAGCTCACCGATCTCGAGCGGATGGGTGAGCTGGGCGAAGAAGGCGTGTCGGTGTTGCTCTCAGACTCGACCAACTCCGAGGTGCCGGGGTGGACGGGCAGCGAGCGCGTGGTGAAGGAGACCTTCGAGCGGCTCTTCGGCGCCATCAAGGGCCGCATCGTGATCGCCATGTTCGGCTCACACCTGCACCGGGTGCGTCACGCCATCGAGCTCGCGCGTCAGTTCGGCCGCCGGGTGTTGCTGCTGGGGCGCAGTCTTCAGCGCAACGTGGAGCTGGCGCAGTCGGTCGGCATTCTCGAGCAGTACAAAGACGTGCTGGTGCCCTTCGAGGCGGCCGCGATGATCCCCGGCTCGCAGCTGTTGATTCTCTGCACCGGTGCGCAGGCCGAGCCCCGCTCTGCGCTGCAGATGATGCTCATCCCCGAGCCCGGCCCGCTGCGCCTCGAGCCGACCGACACGGTCATCTTGAGCTCCCGCACCATTCCGGGAAACGAGTCGGGGGTCAGCGGGCTCATCAACCGGCTGCTCGCGCGCGGCGTTCGGGTCATCACCTCTTCGCAGGAGCCGGGCATTCACGTCTCGGGTCACGCCTCGCGCGATGAACAGCGGCGCGTGCTCGAGGTGGTCAAGCCCAAGCACTTCGTGCCGATTCACGGCGAGCTGCGTCACCTGCATGGGCACCTGGCGCTGGCGAAAGAAGTCGGGCTCAAAGACGACCAGCTCTTCCTCGCAGCCGATGGTGACGTAATCGGCTTCGACGAAGCAGGCGCGCGCACCATGGGCAGGGTTCCCGCGGGCCGCCACCTCATGCGTCGTGAAGGCGTGGCGCCGGTCAGCGAAGCCGCGCTGCAAGAGCGCCGCTACCTGGCGGAATCGGGCCTGGTCATCGCGGTGGTGGTGCTCCAGCTGGGCTCAGGCCGCATTCTCAACGGGCCGGTGCTTCAGGCGCAGGCGCTTCAGGGTGACGAAATGGCCGCGCTGCCCCTGGCGACCGAGAACGCGCGCAACGTGCTCCAGCAACTTTCCGAGGCCATGCGCTGTGACGATGCCCGGGTGCGCGAAGAGATCGTGCGCGGGGTGCGACGGGTCTTCAAGCAGCTGCTCGGCACCCGCCCCACGGTGGTGCCCATCGTGGTTCGGCTGCCCTGAAGAGGTTGAGGGTTCCCCGAGCCCCCCGGCCCGATGCCCAGGTGCTCCCTCGACTCCGCTCAGGAGGCCCGGTCGTTCCTGTGGGGTGAAGTCGAAAGCGAGTCCCTGCTCCGAAGAAGCGGTTGGGACGCGCCCCTGGAACGGGGTGCACTTCGTCCTCAGCCTCGCTTGCGGCGCCGCAGCAGCACCAGCAACACCATGGGGAGCAGCCCCTCGATCGGCACCGCGGCGCACGACACGCCGCCGCCGGCGAGTATCCACGAGTAGCCCGACTCCACCAGCCAGGTCGAGCTGGTCTCCGTCACGTTGCCCGCTTCATCGGTGCCACGCACGACGACGGTGTGTTCACCCGGCGCGAGGCCATTCAGGTTGAGCGGGTTGGTGCACGACACGAACGCTCCGCCATCCACGCTGCACTCGTAGGTGGTGTTCGGCTCGCTCGACCACGTCACGGTGGTGTTGGGCGTCTTGTTCTCAGGCTCCGGGTTGACGACCGGCGGCGTCGTGTCGATGGTCACCTGATGCGGCGCGGTGCGGGGGCTTTCCACCCCGTCAGCGCTCGAGGTCGCCGTGAAAGCGTGCACACCGTCGCTCAGCGAGCTCGCGTCGCACGACCACGCCCCACTCGCGTCCGCCACGGCGCGGCAGACCACCACTTCACCTTCTCGCACCACGATCGCCGAGCCCGGCTGTGCGGTGCCCGTGATGGCGGGGGTGGCATCCGCGAGCACCACGCTCGACGACGGACCGGTGATGACCGGCGCAGGCGGCGTCATCGCGATGACCGTAAACGTGCTCACCGGTGACGACGGCGAGACGTTGCCCGCGGAATCCGTCGCAGTGGCGGTGACCTGGTGCATGCCACGGGGCAGCGCGGTCATCGCCTCGCAGAAAAAGGCGCCCGCGCCGTCAGCCAGGGCCACGCAGACCACCATGCCATCGACGCTCACGGTGACCGTGCTTCCGGGTTCGGCGTTGCCTTCGAAACGCGGCGTGGTGTCTTCGCTGCTGCTGCCGTGAGCCGGCCCGGTGACGTTGGGCGAAGGCGGCGGCGCGCGGTCGACAGTGAACGGCACCGGCGCGCTGGGCTGCGACACGTTGCCAGCCACGTCGGTCGCGGTGGCGCTCACCTGGTGAGCGCCCATGCTCAGCGGCACAGGGGGCACGCAGCTCCACTGCCCCGCTGCGTCCACCAGCGTCACGCAGACGGCAGCTCCATCAACCTTCACCTCGACACGCGAGCCCGGTTCGGCCGTGCCGCCAAGCGTGGGCAGAACACCGGTCACAGAGTTCGGCGCCGGCGTCACGATGACCGGACTTCCCGGGGCCATGGTGTCGACGATGAACGAAACCGGCGTCGCGCTGGTGTTCGAGCCCTGCTCGCGCGCCGTCACGGCGTGCGGGCCCTCGGTGAGCGCGGCTCCCGGTGCGCAGCTCCA
>JAYTAT010000752.1:0-3090 GCA_043737315.1 Archangium sp. | reverse complement strand
TCGAGTTGAGCACGCGCGGGCCGTACGCCTCGAGCTTCCAGTTCATGAGGAAGACGAGCGCGAAGATGATCAGCGGCATGCCCACGGTGGCGAAGGGGCGCGAACGCCATTCTTTCGGGTCGAAGTAGACGCGTGTCCACGTCGAGACGAGGTGCGGGCCGTTCGAGGCGAGCGCGACAGCAGCGAGGATGGTGTAGCCGTCGACGTGCAGCACCGAAGAGGCGAACCAGGCGACCAGCACCACGCCGGCCGACGCGAAGAAAAAAAGAAAATCCTTCACGGGAGAGATGATGGCGAGCGACACGGTTCAAGTCGCTTAGCAGAAGTTGGGCCCACGCTCCCCCAGGGGGCGATGCAGCACGTGTGGTATCAGCCGCCGCATGAAGCCGCCGCGCCTCGTTTTTCTGCGCCCCCGCAACGCCGACAACCTCGGCGCCATCGCCCGTGCGATGAAGAACTTCGGCCTCACGGACTGGGTGGTCGTCTCGCCCAACCCGCTGCTGCTCGAGGTGCCGGGCCTCAACCGCCTCGCCGTGAAGTCAGGTGAGCTGCTCGAGTCGGTGCGTCGGGTCGACACCTTCAAAGAAGCGATCGCCGACTGCAGCTGGGTGGTGGGCACCACCATGCGCCTCATCGACGGCAAACGCCGCCTCACGCCGCGCGAACTGGGCGAAGCCGCCAGCGAACGCACCGACGAGACCTGGGCGCTGGTCTTCGGCGACGAACGAAATGGCCTCATCAACGAAGACATCGTGCAGTGCCACGCGCTGTCGTTCATTCCTTCGGCAGACGAGCAGCCCTCCCTCAACCTCGCCCAGGCAGTGGTGGTCTACGGCTACGAGCTGGCGATGGCGCGCCGCGGGGTCGTCTTCTCGCCCAGCCCCTTACTGGCCGATGACGCGCAGCTGCGGCAGGTGCGCGAGTCGATGGAGAAGGGCATGTCGGCCTCGGGATTTTTGCAGGCCGATACGGATGACCGGCACGCGGTCTCTGACCTGATGGCTTCCCTGGTGCGCGGCAAGCTGACCCGGAAAGAGGCCGCGTTGTGGACCGCCGCGTGGCGCGTCGTCTCGAAGAAGTCCGCAATCTAACGAACGTGTCACACCGGTTGGCCGCGCTCTGTCTCGTCGTGATTTCTGGCTGCCCCTGAGAGGGGGGGCGCGCGCACCATTGAGGTCAATCACGCTCGTGGATCGCTGGGTGGCTTCACGGCATTGCGGGCCGACACCGATACGTTGGCGACGCACGGCCACCAGGGGGCGACGGCGACTCCGTTCGCGTTTACGAACCCGATCCTCATCGATGCCGATGGGAATCGGGTCATCACTCTCTTGTTTGCGCCTTGATGTGAGGCCCTCACCGGTTGCCGAACCCGTGCTATCCCCGTTTCCGTGACGGGTTCGCGGTCCATCGACCAGATGGTCGAAGCAGCCATCTGGCTGATGGTGCAAGGCGATCGCGCCGGTGCCGAGGATCTCCTCGCGCAGGTGCTCCGCATCGACCCCACGCATGAGCGTGCCCGTCAGGCCATGAAGTCTGCCGGCGCGCCCACGAGCCCCGGTAGCCTTCCGCCTCTTCCCCCGGTGCCCGACACCACGCTGGCGATCGTTCCCCCGGGGCTGACCAGGGTCGACCCCGCCAGCACCTCGCTCGAATCATTGCCTGCCTTGCAGCATGACGTGCCGCCCGGTCTCTTGCGCCGCACCACGATTCCCGGCACCGGCGCGCCGTACGAGCTGCCGCGCGGTGATCTGCCCTTCGTCTCGACGCCCAGCGCGATCGTCTCGATGCGCGAGGAACGCACCGATCGCCACCGTTTACTCGTGGTGGAGGACACGCCCAAACCCACCACCGCGACGCAGCCCCAACTCGATCCCGTCGGGTCGCGCGCCACCGGGCTCAACGCCGCGCCAGCGCAGAATTGGTCACTCGAGGTGCTCACGGGCCCTCACGTGGGCACCAACATTCCGGTGAGTAAACGCCCGATGTTGATCGGCAAGGGCCTGGGCGTGCTCGACGTCGAAGAAGATCTCTTCATGTCGCCGGCCCACGCGTCGTTCTTCCAGCGTGGTGGCGAGTTGTGGATCTCGGATGGCGGCAGCGCCTCGGGCACCTGGGTGAGCATCGATACGCCGGTGCGCCTGCAGCCGGGTGAGTCGTTCTCGGTGGGGCTGCAGCGGCTCAAGTATCTGGGCCCCCTCGACACCGCGCCCGCTGAGCAGCCCTGGCCCTACGGCGCGCCCCGGCCCGCGGCTTCATGGCGGCTGGAGCACGTGCTCGTGGGCGCCCGCCCGGCCCGAACCTGGGTGCTTCGTGGGGTGGTGAGCATCGGGAGGGAAGGCACGCTGGTGCGTTTCCCCGACGACGATTCGGTCGCCCTGGTGCATGCCGAGCTTCGCCCCGCCGGAAACGCTCTCGAGGTGGTCGACAAATCAGCGCGCGCGGGCACCTTTGCGATGTTGCCCCCCAGCGGTGAACGGAAGGTGCCCGAGGGCACGCGCGTTCGCCTGGGCAGCACGGTCTTCCGCGTCACTTCGAGATGATTGCTTGCGCAGGGCCCGTGGGCTGTGCAACACGCCTCGACCTTGAAGCAGTATGTCTCGGAAGGAGGTGACAAATGACCACAGTCAAACTGAAGGACGGCGAGTCGATCGAAGGTGCCCTCAAGCGTTTTAAGAAGGCCACCGAGAAAGCCGGCATCCTTTCCGAGATCCGCAAGCGCGAGCACTACGAGAAGCCTTCCGTGAAGAAGAAGAAGAAGGCCATCGCGGCGAAGAAGCGCGCGGTGAAGAAGAATCGCCGGTCTTACTGACCGCCCACGGCTGTCAGGAGTACACGGAGGTTGGCATCAGCTGCCAACCTCCGTTTTTCGTTTTGAAGCCCTGTTGAAAGGAACCAAGACCATGGCCACCCTGCGAGAGCGCCTCGACGCCGACCTGAAAGACGCGATGCGTGCGCGAGATGAGATGAAGCTCACCACCATTCGCGCGGTCAAGAGTGCCGTGAAGTACAAAGAAGTCGAAGCGGCCAACAAGGTGCTCGACGAGCCCGCGATCATTCAGGTGATCGTCACGCAGGTGAAGCAACGCC
>JAYTAT010000751.1:0-18783 GCA_043737315.1 Archangium sp. | reverse complement strand
TCCACCGGAGCGTCCCACGACTGAAGCGGAGCCTCGGGCGCGGCGACTTCGACCGGAGCGTCCCACGACTGAGCAGGCGCCTCGGCCGCGACCTGCGCCGCAACCTCAACCGCAGCGTCCCACGCCTGAACCGGTACCTCGGGCGCAACGACGACAGACGGAGCTTCAGGCGCTGCCGTCTCGACAAGCGCGTCCCACGACTGAAGTTGAGGCTCTGGCGCGACGACGAAACCAGGTTCCGTCCCTGCGACTTCCACCGGAGCGTCCCACGACTGAAGCGCAGGCTCGGGCGCGACGGCAACGGAGGGCGCTTCATGCGCATCGACTTCCACCGGGGCATCCCAAGGCTGCGCGGAATTCTCGGGCGCGCCGACGGGCGGAGCCTCAACGAGAGCGTCCCATGCCTGCCCCGGAGCGGAAGGCGCGACTGCCACCTGTTGCTCGGCTTCAAATGACGCATCCCACGATTGCATCGGAGCCGGCGCAACTGTCACCGGTGCTTCGACTTCGACCGGCGCATCCCACGACTGAGCCGGCGCCGCTTCACCCTGATCCTCAATCGGTGAGTCCCACGACTCCTGCGCAGCTCGAGTCGCCTCGACCGGCACCAACGACGCCGTCGGCTCCCACGCAGGCGCAGGCGGCTCCACCTCGACATCGGCCGGCAGGCGCTCCGGGTTCGAGGTCAGCGCCCCAGAAGACATACCGTCATCGAGCAACGCACCGCGGAGATCATCGACTGAATCGAGCGACGCCACCGGGGCCGACACCGGCATCGAACGAGGTGCCGTAGGGCTCGGGGCGGGCACCTCGAGCACCTCCTCGTCGGAGATCTCCATCACGTCGTCGCTGCCGACCTCTTCGACTTCAGGCGTCGCCGCAACCGGCTTGGCAACGGCTTGCGCCGACTGCTTGGGGAACGAGAACGGGACGAAGACCGGCGCCGAGGGTTTGGGTGCAGCCGGCAGCGGGGCCGAAGCGACCGGTGCGGGCGGCTCCCAGGCCGGAGTGGCGAGCGCCTGCTGCGGCCATGCTTCAGGCGCGGGTACCGCGGGCTGCTGCCATTGTTGTTGTTGCTGCTGCTGCTGCTGCGCGGCCTGGTCGTAGCCCCACTGCTGCTGCTGCTGCTGCTGCGCAGGGTCGTACTGCTGCTGCGCAGGGTCGTACGGCTGCTGCGCAGGATCGTACTGCTGCTGCGCAGGGTCGTACGGCTGCTGGGCGTAGGCCTCAGGCGGGTAGAACGCCCCGGTGTTGGGGTCGTAGTAGCCCTGCGGCGCGGGCTGCCCGTACTGCGGCGTGTACTCTTGCTGCGGCTGCGGCGGGTAGTACGCGCCCGTGTTCGGGTCGTAGTACCCCTGCTGCGGCGGATAGTAGGGCTGCGGCTGTTGTTGATCCCACTGCGGTTGCTGCCACGCCGCATTCGGGTCGTAGCCCGGCGGGTACGCATACCAGAGACCATCTTCGCCGTAGTACCCCGCGGGCTGCAGGGCTGCGCTCAAGTCGATCCCAAGGGAACCCGCCAGCTCTTGCCAGCGCATCTCTTCTGGTTGTGTGAGGCCGTTGGTCTTCCGCTTCTCATCGAGGAAGCGAAATTCGCGCATGGCCGCCTGAGTATCCGACATAAGGGCAAACCAAGCCTAACCCGGCCCCGGCGCTGGGGAAATTCTCAGTTTCGACTTTTACTTGAGGCTGGAGGTCAACTCCTCATCAAGGCGGGCCACGGTGGTGCCGAAATGACTCTCCAGCGCCTTCTCGAACGAGGTGCCCCGCCCACAGTCACGGATGAGGTCGATCACCTCGGCCATGCCCCGACTCTCCACCAGCCGCCTGACGGCCACGGCCGCCAGCGCATACGACAGGCCGGGGTTGCGGGTGGCGATCAGCGGCCCATCGCTCATCTCTTCCAGGCGAGGCAGCTGGTTCTGCAGGGCCAGCTGCTGCAGCGCGGTGGCGTAGGCCTTGGGTGGCCCTTCGGCACCTTCTGAGCGCCACTCGATGTATTCCGCCAGTCCCTCGTGCATCCACACCGGGAGCGACCGCTGATTGAAGCTACCCAGCTCATCCATCACCGCGTGCACGTACTCGTGCACCAGCGTGGCGCGGTTGCGATCATTGATCTCGGCCGAGTCGTTCATGCGAATGGCGTCTTGCGAATAGAAACCCGCGACCGACTGCGCGGCTTGAGGGCCGTGGTGCAGCCTGAACTCGTCGCGGGAGTAGAGGATGACGTCGACCGGCTTCTCCCGGGCCACGCCGAGCAGGCGCTGGGCGGCCAGCCGCGAGTCTTCCAACGCGCCTTGCACGCGCCCCTCGTATTCAGCGCGCTGGCCGAAATCGCGTTTCGAGTTGAAGTAATAAAACCGGAAGTACTGGTTCTGCCGCACGCGCCGGCCGTCTTCATCCTCACCTGACTCGTAGCTGCGGCTGGTGGCAGGCGAGAGGCCCCGATCCTCCGCGACGGGCGTGCGTCCATTGATGACGAGCAGCTTCGGCCCGCCCACGGTCGCGCCGGAGTCACGCGCGATCTGCGCAATCAACCGCCTGGCTTCACCGCTCTCTTTCGCCTTCGCCGGTATGCGGGCAAGGGCAGCGGCCGCTTCCCCGGGCTGACCGTCTTCTAGATAGAGGCGGCCCAACTCGAGGCAAAAGCGGCTGTCTTTCGGGAACGTGGTGGTGCCCTTCTTGAGCGTGTCTTCAGCAGCCCCCCGTTGATCACTGCGTTTCGCGGTCAGCGCCGTGCAGTGCAACGCTTCGGCAGAAGGGGAGAACGCGACGCTCTTTTCTCCGAGTGAAAACGCCATCACCGTGTCGTCCACCTCGAGCGCACGGCAACCCGCGAGCAGCGCCTGGGCGATCCTGCCGCGATCCCCCTTTGGCGTGGCGTCGGGCGAGGCGGCCGCAAAGGCAAGGTACAGCTCCTCCCACTGCTTGCCCCTGGCGAACGCGGCGGCCTGGGCCGCGGTGGGCGATGCGGTCAACGCCAGAGCGAGCAGCGTGCCGAGCATGGGCTCAGAACTGCCAGCTGGTGAGGATGCGGCTGAAATCGGCCAGCTCTTCCTTCTTCTTGCTGCCGCCCGACACGCTCACGAAACGCTCACTGATGGCCGCCAGTCGCTTGCTCATCACCTGCGCCAGGTTCGCCACCACCTTGAGCGCCGCCACGTGGTCGGCCTTGAGCATCTTCTGCACCCGTTTGCAGGGCACGTTGAGCAGCTTCACGTCGGCCAGCGCGGTGGCCGTCGCCGAACGCACCTCGCCTTCACCCATCAGGCTCATCTCGCCCAGCACGTGGTGTTTGCTGAGCTTCGCCAACTCGACGCCTTTTCGGGTGATCGCCACTTCGCCCTCGAGGATCACCAGCAGCGCATCGCCGTCGTCACCTTCGCGGAAGAGCGTGGTGCCCTTGGCGACCGAGCTCTCCTGGGCCACCTCGAAGAACTCTGCTGCTTCGGCGACCGTGAGGCCTCCGAAGATGGGGATCTGCACCAGCTTCTTCACCAGCTGAGTCGAGATGGACATGGTCTTTCTTTCGAAGAAGGGACTTCAGGAACTTCAGATGCCGCGGAGCACGGTGGCCTTGCCGACGCGGCCGATGGCCAGCACGTACGCGCTGGTGCGCAGCGGGAGCTTTCGCGAGCGGCTGATCTGACCGACCTTCTCGTACGCCTCGGCCATCATGCGATCGAGCTCACCGTTGACGCGCTCCTCATCCCACGTGACGTGCTGAAGATTCTGCACCCACTCGAAGTAGCTGACCGTCACGCCGCCCGCATTCGCGAGGATGTCGGGCACCACCAACACGCCGCGCTGCTCGAAGATCTCGTCGGCTTCCGGCGTGCACGGCGCGTTGGCGCCCTCGAGCACGATGCGCGCGCGCACTTCTTTGGCGATGCGCTTGTCGACCACGCTGCCCAGCGCGGCGGGCACCATCACGTCGCAGTCGGCGCTGAGCACCTCTTCGTTGCTGCACGGAGTGCCGCCGCCGAAGTCCTTCACGCTGCCGGAGCTCCGCACATGCTCGAACAGCCCGGGCACGTCGAGGCCACGCGGGTTCTGCACACCGCCGTGCACGTCGCTGACCGCCACCAGCAGGCCGCCCGCTTCGTGAAAGAGCCGCGAGACGTGGCTGCCCACGTTGCCAAAACCCTGCACCGCGAAGCGCATGCCCTTCATCGGCAGGCCCACGTCCTGGAGGATCTGTTTGCACACCGCCAGCAACCCACGCGCGGTCGCCGTCTCACGGCCGCGGCTGCCGTAGAGCTCGACTGGTTTCCCGGTGACGACCGCCGGCGCGTGCCCGTGGTACTTCGAATACTGATCCATGATCCACGCCATCACCTGAGGGTTGGTGTTCATGTCGGGCCCGAGAATGTCGCGGGTCGGCCCGATGACGTCGTGGATCTGATCGATGAACTTGCGGGTCAGGCGCTCCAGTTCTTTGAGCGAGAGCGTGGAGGGGTCGACGGTGATGCCACCCTTGGCGCCGCCGTACGGCAGGTTCACCACGGCCGTCTTCCACGTCATCAACGACGCGAGGCCCAGCACCTCGTCGGCGTCGACCTGCGGGTGGTACCGCAGCCCGCCCTTCATCGGCCCGCGCGAGTTGTCGTGCTGGCAACGAAAACCCTGGAAGGTGCGGATCTCTCCGTTGTCGAGCTCGATCGAGACCTGCGCCTTCACCTCGCGCAGCGGTGTGATGAGCAGCGTCTCGATGCGCTCACCGACGTCCATGATGCGGGCAGCCTTCTTGAAGTAGTAGTTCGCGGCGTCGGCCGAAGTCATGGTGCACGGAAGATAGGGCTGCGTGTAGCGTGGCGTCCATGATTCGAGTGCTGACCCTCGGCTCCTTTTTGTGTCTCGCCAGCTGCGGCATGCCGTCGCCGGTGAAATGCACGGCCGCCAATTGCGCGGGCTGCTGCACCGAAACCGACGAATGTCTGGGCGGCCCGAAGCAGTCGCGACAGGCCTGTGGCGCCATGGGCAGCAGCTGCCGGGTCTGTCTGCCGCAGCAGCTGTGCTCTGCAGGGGCGTGCGTGCGCGACCCCGACGCCGGGGTGATCATCGACGATGCAGGCAGCGTCACCGACGACGCGGGCGTGGACAGTGGCGTCAGCTGCGGGGCGCGGTCCCAAACATGCTGCGGCGTGAGCCAGAGCTGCTTTCTCACCCTGAGCTGCCGCAACGGGTTTTGTGAAATTCCCCCGATGCCCGACGCGGGGGCGTGCGGCCTGCTGGGCCAGGCCTGCTGCGCGAACCAGACGTGCAACGCCAGCGGCACCACGTGCAACGGATCGATGTGCGTGACGATGATGACCACCGACGCGGGCACCGACGCGGGCCCGCCGCTGAAGGCCACCGGTGAAGCCTGTTCGCTCGATCGGGAATGCCTCGATGGCGCCTGCCTCGTGCTCAGGTTCAACGGCGGCTACTGCACCAAGGGGTGCGCCACCATGGTCGACTGCGTCGCGGGGAGCCAATGCGGGGTGAATCCTTCGGGCGTGGGCCCTCCGCGCGTGTGCCTCAAGCAGTGCGGCACGCCCGGCCAGGCGCCCGGCAGCTGCCGTGCTTCCTACGTGTGCGAAGCGAACGCGGGCACTTCCGGCGTGCCGGTGTGTTTCCCAGGTTGCACTGCAAACACGATGTGCCTCGTCGCGCCGACCTGCGACTCCCGCGGTTTCTGCTGCGGCGTGGCGGGCGCCGTCTGCTGCGAGGGCACCACGTGTGAATCGGGCAATACCTGCATGAGCGGCAACTGCGTGGCCTCGGGCACCGGTGGCGGCGGAGGAGGAACCCCGGTGGGCGGTGGCGGTGGAACCCAGACCGGCGGTGGCGGTGGCACGCCCACGGGCGGCGGCAGTGGTGGTGGCGGCGCGCGCCCGGTGGGTGAGCCGTGCGTGAATTCCTTCATCGATTGCGCAGGGGGCAGCTGCTTGACCCAGCAAGGCACGCGCTGGCAGGGCGGCTATTGCACGCAGGCCAGCTGCACGGCCACGAACTGTCCTTCGGGCAGCAGCTGCTCGCCATACCTCTCCAGCACGGCGTATTGCTTGAAGAACTGCGCGTGGGATGGCGCCGCGGGTGGCTGCCGCACCGGCTACGTGTGCGATCGCTACATGATCCAGGGCAGCGATCGGGCGACCTGCGTCTCGGCGTGTACGGCGAACAGCGAGTGCTCCACTGGCACCTGTTCGAACGGCTTCTGCTGCGGACGCTCGTTCTACCGCTGCTGCCCGGGCGCCACGCCCTGCCAGGGCGGCGCGAGCTGCGGTGCCAACGGCTACTGCCCGTGAGCGAAGGCCGTGACGAACTGTCGCTGCTCTCGCTGGGGCGCAGGGTGCGCGGCCTGCGCGAGGGGTTGCGGCTGACGCAGGAAGAGTTCGCGCGGCGGTGCGGCATCTCGGTGAGCTTCACCTCGCTGCTGGAGCGCGGTGAACGAAGCCCCAGCTACGACACGCTGCTCACCATCGCGCGCGCGCTCGAGGTGCCGGTGGCTGATCTGTTTCGCGAAGGCGCCACGTCACTCGAGGTGCAAGAGCCTTCGCACGCCCGGCTGGTCGACTTCGCCCGGCGCGCCCACCTGTCACGGCAGCAGGTAGAGCGGTGGATCGCCGTGGGGCACGCGATGTTCGGCTTCGAGCCCGAGCGGGTCGGCACGGATCGCGCGGTGCGCTGCGCGGTGGAAGGGTGCGAGCGGCCCGTGCTCGCGCGAGGCCTCTGCGCGCCGCATTACCATCGCGACCGACGCGCCCGCATTCAGCAAGACGAAACCTGACATTCACCGAGCCAGCTTGAGCAACACCTTCTCGAGCTTCGCCCGCCCACCTTCATCCTCATGCACGAACTCGATCCCCATGCCGGGGTGTTCGCCCGCGAGCCGCACCCACGCGACGTGCCCTTTGAGTTCCAACGCGCTGAAGGTGAGTGGCAACCGCAACGACAGCTCGACCTTCGCGCCCACCGGCAACGGGTTCCAACTGCGAACGAACGCACCGCCGGTCGACAGGTCAGCCACCAGCTCTTTGCGCTGACGGCCCTCGTGCACCATGCGCACCTTCAGCTCGACCTGCTGCCGCTGCTCCACGCGCGTGGCATCTGACGACACCTCTGCGCGGGCGAAGGCCAGCAGCCGCACGCGCGTCGCGTCGTCTTCGGGAAGAAAGTCGATCCCGAAGCCCGTGGGCTGACTGGGCCCCCCCGATTTATGCCGCACCCACGCGAGCTGGCCACGCAACACGAACTGCCGCGCCGGTCGCGCCACATCGACCTTGAGCAACACCAGCTGCCCCAGCGCGCCGGGTGATTTGCCGTCGATCGACAGGCCACCCAGACGGCCGTTCGGATAATAGTGTTCGGCCAGCTCTGCCGGCGAACCCACCTTCAACTCGCTCTCGATCAGCGCTGCCACGGCTCTCCCCCAAGAGTTGAGCGCTTCAGTTACCCGGCAGCGCTTCGAGCAGCAACGAGTTGTCCACCTGCGGTTCGCTCTGCACCAGCTTCGCGTGAATGCGCGCGTGGCTGGCGAACAGCTTGCCGTCGGTGAAGAGCGCATCGGCGAAGAAGCCCACGGCACCATCGGTGCGCGGGCTGGTCTGCACGGCCCAGCTCGAGGTGCGCTTGGCCAGCTTCAGATCCCCTCGCGTGGCGTCCTGGTAGAACGCCCAGACCACGCCCGACGGCCCGAAGACGATGGCACTGTCGGTGCCCACCCAGCCCTGATTGCCCGCCATGGTGGCGTCGACACCGCGGTCGATCACCTCAGGCGTGACGCCGGCCTGCAGCTGGGGCGCGAAGTAGAACTTGAACGCCTTGCTGGAAAAGTCGTGGTACCCGATGCCGACGCTCATCGTCTGCGTCTCGACCTTCACGTCGGGGAAGTAGCCGGTATCTCCGCTGCCATCGATCAACACCGGGGCTGAGGCCGTTCCCGTGCCGCTCACCGTCACCGCGTAGAGGTCACCGTCAGCCGAGCCCATCGAGGGCACCGTGCGGCGCATGTACGCGATGACCGCGTCTTTGTTCTTGAAGGCCAGCGAGGTGAACAAGCCCACGCCAGGCAGCACCTGCTGCAGGTCGGGCGGGGTGAAGTTCTTCGCGCAGACATTGGCACCGTTGACCGAGACACACGACTCGGTGCTCGCGTTACAGCCCGTGCAACTGCTGCCAGCGGTGAGGCAGGCTGGGCCCGTACCGGGGTTTGCGCAGATGCCGTTGCACGCATCACAGAGGGGAGGCGGGCGGCTCGCGCACGCGATGGTCTTGATCGACCAGTCACCCTCGCTGGCCGGCGTGGGCGAGGTGGCGCGGGCGAACTTGAGCGCGGTGATGTATTTGGTCGCGCCCGTGGGACGCGGGGCGGGGCAATCCATCACGTTGAACGTCGAGTCGGCGCCGCGCTGGAAGTACGAGACGCCCGGCAGCCCGTCGCTGTCGATGGCGATGGAGGTGTAGAGGCCGAGGTCAGCCTGCGCTCCGTCGACCTGGTGCTTCGACCACACGCCGCTGGTGTTGCGCAGGGCGACCTTCAGGTTGCCGCCGGTGACGTCGTAGTAGCTCACGTAGACGCGGCCCTGGCTGACGGCCACGTCGGTGTAGCGGCCGACGTCGGGGCCCGGCTCTACGATGCCGCCGCGCGCGCCTGACGGGCCGTACTTCACGGCCGCCGAAGGAACGCCATCCACATACTCGGTCGACAACTTCTTCCCGTCGAGGCCGTACTTCACCACCACGAGATCGCCGTACTGGCCGTCGTAGGCAGAGACGAAGACCGCGTTGGCCGGGTCAGCCGAGATGGAAGAGAAGCGGCCGAGGTCGTTCGAGTTGAGACCGGGCAGCTCGGCGCAGACGCAGGCGACGTTGGGCAGCATGCAGCTGTCCCAGATGTTTCGGGGGTCTTTGAAGGTCGCGATAAAACCCGCAGCGCAGGTCATGGGGCAGGCAGCCGCCGGGCGATCCGTGGGCATCGAGTAGTCCTGGCAACGATCGATGGTGGCCACGCAGCCCTTGCCGGGGGGACACGCGCCCAGGCAGGGCAGATCAGCCATGCATTCGCCCTGGAAACACGACTGGCCTGCGGCGCATTCACCGAGCGCTCCACACGCGCGGAAGCGGCAGCGCGACGAGGTGCCGTACGTGTCGGTGTAGACCTCGCACACGCGATCGCCACGATCACCACACTCGGAGTCTTGCTGGCAGCCGATGAACTTGTCGAAGCACTTCTTGCGGTCGGTCGAGCAGGTCTGGCCCGGGCAACAATCAGCCTCGGTGGTGCACGCGCGATCGTTGAACACGCAGCACTTCACCGCGGTGTCCTTCACTTCCTTGCAGGCGAAGTGATCGCCGCAGTCGGCGTTGTCCGAGCACGCATTGGGACGATCGGCCTGCGCGCCCGGCACGCTGGCGCACTGGTTGACCGGCACGACCGGCGGGTCCCCGCAACGCTCGCAGCCAGCCGCGAAAAAGGTGAGCACCGCAAAGGCCGAAAAGCCCTTCAGGGACGATCGAGACATGCGCGTCACCCTACACCGGACACAAGCGTCAGGGTGACCTCCACGCTCAAATGGAAATGACGCCTTGAGTCAGTCAGCTGCGTCGGGCCGCCAGAGCTGATGCTTCTGAGTGAGCAGCCCGAGCGGTCGCGCGGGCGCCTGACAGGCATCACCCAGCGCGGTGGCGCTCTGGGTCTCGAGCAGCAGGCCACCATCGGCGCAGTTCAAGACCGTGGTGGGAAAGCGCCCTTCGCAGGTGCGGCCGGTGGGGTGGGTGAGCTTGGCGATGGTCTGGCCCCCGAAGCCTCGTTCAGTGCGCTCGAGCTCGACACGCGCGCCCGAAACCGCAGGCGGCCCCGCATCGATCACACCCGCGTCGACGGCATCCACGCCCGCATCCACGGCGCGAAAACGACGAGGCGAAAATCCAGCGTCGGGTGTGGCCACGTGCGAAACGATCAACGTGAGCGTGCCTCCGTCGTCTTCACCCTGGTAGCGGTAGCCGGGATCCGTGGCGTGCACCCAGGGCCCCGCGAAATTCTCGAGGCATCCATTCGGAATCACGACCTTCCGCGCAGGCGGCGGCAGCTCAGGCAAGGGCTGCGGCGTGGTGCGAACACACGCGCTCAGCGAGAGGATCAGCAGGAAATGCGGCCGGAGCATGAGCTGCCACCCTACACGCGGCGTTCCATGGCGCCAGTTGGGTGATACCTTCCACAGCCATGACGATCCGCTCCTCCGTGGTGCTGCTGGTGGCCATCACCATGTCGACGGCTGCCTTCGCTCAGGACGACGACGATCTCGCGCCGCTCACGCCCGTGGGGAAGCTCAAGCCGAAGCCCAAGCCCAAGCCGAAACCCAGGCCTGCGGCCAAGCCGAAGCCGAAGCCGGTGCAGGTCGTCGACGATGATGATCTCGCGCCGATTGTTCCCATCGCCGCCAGGGGCGATCTGACGGTGAAGGTGGCTTCGTCGTTGTCGGGCTCGATTCTTTCCATCGACGGCAGAGAAGTCGGCCCGCTGCCGCTCCCGCCGCAGAACATTCCTTCCGGAGAACACACCGTGACCGTGAAACGCCCGGGCTACGCGGCCTTCGTCAAGAAGGTGCAGATCCCCGGCGGGAAGACGGTGGAGGTCGAGGCCAGGCTCACCGCCGTCGCGGCCGTGCTGTCGGTGACCTCTGATGTTCCGGGCGCGCAGGTGCTGCTCAACGGCCGGTTGATCGGCATCGCGCCGCTCAACGACGTCGAAGTGCCCCCGGGCCCGGCGGAGATCGCGGTGATCAAAGAGGGCTTCCGCGAAGAGACCCAGAAGATCAACTTTGCAGTCGGCAAGGAGTACCCCATCTCTGTGCGGTTCAACCCAATCGCGAAGACCGATCGCCCCGTGGAATCCCGACTCACCCCGCTCGCGAGCAGCGGCACGCCCGTCACCGGGGTGTCCGTCGCGCGTGCCGAGCCCATCACCAGCAAGTGGTACTTCTGGGCGGGCGTCGCTGTCGCCGCGATTGGTGTGGGCGTGGCCGTCGGTCTGGGTGTCCGTGAGGCCGATAAAAACCGGCCGCTCAACGAGAAGGACATCTGCGGTCCCCTTGGCTGCGATGGCTGCATTGGTCTGAGCTGCGAGGCCGGCTTGCGCTTCTGACTACGGGGCCCGCAAATCATCGGCGGCCGGGGCCACGCGCGGAGCGATGATCAAGAACACATCACTGACGTAACCCACGCCGCCGATGTCCAGCACGGTGGCGCGAATTCGAAAGCGCCCGCGCTCGGGGATCAACGAGGCCAGGTTCACCTCGTTGGCCTCGAACTGAAACGATCGGCGGCCGAGCAGATCGATCTGCTCCTTGCCCTCTGTCAGCCCGTTCAAGTACCCCACGGCCGCGCGGCCCACGCGTTTGCCGTCGTCCGAGAGCACCTCGAGCAGCATGCAGTTGTCGACCGAGAAGCCCGTCGTTCCCCTCTCATCCCCTGCCAGCCACACGTCGGCGCCCTGTGCCGAAAGCAGCGGCGACTCACCCACCGCCACGATGTGCGGCGTGCGCTCTTGATCGGTGTCGGCCTCGAGCTGACTTGCGACCTCTTTGATCCGCAGCGTCTCTCGCTCGGCGGTCAGCGCCAGCAACCGCACGCCCCTGCGCTCGGCCGCGGGTTTGACGTCGACGTTCTTGGGACACGCTGAAAGAAAAATGACCACGAGGAACAGGTTGAGAAAGCGAGCCATGTTCACGCCTCTAGATCGATGCGAGTGAGCCCTTCGTCATGACGGGCGCCTTCAAAGACATGCCAGGCCGCGAGCAGATCGAGCGAGGCGGGCCCGACGCTGGCGAAAAAGGTGAGCTCGTCGGCGCTCTGCCGACCAGGCTTCTCACCCGAGAGCACTTCACCCAGCTCGGCGTGAAAGGGCTGACCCCACTCGAGCACGGGCTCGCTGGCATCGCAGAAACGCCGCGCTTTCAAGAACGCCGCGCTCGGCAGGGGCGAGCTGGCGAAAGTCTCCGCAGACAATAGCGTCACGTGCGCCCCTGGCTTGAAGGTCACGCCCTCGAGCGAGATGGGCTGGGTGAGCACCACCAGGTCGGCATCGGCCACGGCTTCGGGTGCGGTGTCGACCGCGTAGATGGCCATCGACAGCGTGGTCTGCAGGCGCCGCGAGAGCTCGAAGTTGTCGACGATGTTCGGCTCGTGCAGCCAGACCTGCTCGATGCTCCGCACCAGCCGCAGCGCCTTGAGTGCACTGCTCGCAGCGGCACCCGCTCCGAGCACCGCCACGTTCTTCGCGTCGGGCCGTGCCAGCACGTCAGCTGCCAGCGCGCTCATCAACGAAGCGCGCAGCATCATCAAGTGGCCCGCATCCATCATCGCCATCAGCTGGCCGGTGCCCGCGTCGTGCAGCTGCAGCACCGAGCGGGTGCCCTTCGCCGTCTCTGAACGCACCGTCACCATCCACGCGGGCACGCCCTCGAGCGCGGCCTGTCTGACCAGCGTGGAATCAGGGGGCGAGGGCTCGAAACGCAGCGTGCGTACCGATGCCGCCTTGTGTCGGGCGGTGAGCGAGTCTTTGAGCTCCTTGAGCAGAAGCAACGCCTGCAGGTGTCTTGAGACGTCAGCGCGGGAAAGGAAGGCGGTCAACATCGCCCGCGGAGCTATCAGCACCTCGTTGCCCCGTCACGCCGTCACATCAGGTCTGGATGGCCCAGGGGCGACCGCTACGGAACCACGACGCGAAAGGCACGGCCGGCCGTCCCACCCGTGCCGTCGGAGCACAGTACGCCCGCCACGAAAGTGCCGGCCGCGGTCGGGGTGAAAGACCAGGTGTTGCCCGAGAAGCTGCCGGCTTCTCCCGCACGACGAGCCAGGGTCACCGGGAAGCCCTCGGGGTCCGCGCAGCTCACGGCCGCCGTCACCGGCGTATCGAGGGTGCCTGCAAGGTCCCAGGTGCCCAGCGAGTTGGTGAGCACAGGGCGCTGGTTGAGAAACACCGCTTTGCGGGGCTCGGTGACGGTGTACGCCCCGCCTGACCTCGAGGGGTGGAAGTACTCTGCCGAGCCGAGGGCGAGCTGGGTTGCCTGCGGGTAGGAGACATTGACGAAGAGCGGGTTGCTGCGTTGACCGCGCACGACTGCCTGGAGAAGCACGGTGCGTCTGCCGAGCGGAAGCCCGGTGCCGGCGGTGAAGCGCAACCGGTAGAGGGCGGTTCTGCCTTCGCGCTGCACTTCGATGGCGCTCTGCTGGTTTGGGTAGACGAGGTGCGCGCTGAAGCCCAGCAAGCCCCCCTCGAGATCGATTGACTCGCCCAGGTCGACCCGAAGAATCACTTCTTCACCGGGCTGCGGCCGCGCTGTCACCATCGTGCGGGCCGAGACGCGCAGGCGCACGTCGCTGGTGGTCGGGGGCACCGTCACCATCGCCCCTTGCCGTGCCTCGAGGCTGATGAGCTTCAAGGTGCCGACCGGAGGCGCCGTGGTGGTCTGCCGCGCCCTTACGATCATCTGAAAGAGGTGGAGGTGATCGGAGTACTGATGCCAGGGGAAGTTGTCGCCGCCGAACTCCGCCTGAATCGACGTGTTGTTGCCATCTGAGAGATAGGCGGGGCGTTGAATGAAGGGGCTCTCGTAGGGCAGCGCACTGCCGTCCAGCGCGACGATCGGCAGCTGCTCTCGGAAGAGCGTCAGCATCGCCGCCGCGTAACCGCCGTGCCGTTTGAGGCGCTCCTTCACGGAGCGGGGCAGGTAGCCACCCGCGATGAGCATCTTGAACATGCCTTGAGTCTCGCTGCCCGAGCGGCCCACGGACTGGAAGGACTGCCCGTAGAGGCCCTCGTAGTTGTCCCCGGCCATGGCGGCATCGGTGTCGTTGAAGGAATAGAACGAGGGGCTGCCTCGAATTGCGTTGGCGAAGAACCAATCTCGCTCAGTGGTCGCCACCTGGAAGGTGCTCGTCAGCAGCTGGTGGCCCCGGTAGGCGTAAGACTCGCTGGTGTAGTTGAGCCCGAGCGCGTGGCGAACGGACGCAACAGGGTTCCCATAACCGACACGAACGAACTGCCCGACGAGGTTGAGGCGGTTGGTTCCGCTGATGACGTAGCTGGTTCGCGGTGCTGAGTGGGCGTTGTCCATCGTGCCCGCGGCGTCGTCCCACCAGCCAGCAGCGGCCGGTGAGGCAGAGGTCGCGGCCTGAAGGAAGAACTCAGGGAAACCGGCGTCGAGCGCGGCTGCGGTGGGGTAGATGCGCAGGCCAGCGTCCGTGGTTTCGAAGCTCTGGGTGATGGTCGTGCCCATGCCGTCCCCGTCTGGGTCCTGCAGCCCCGTGTACGAAACCGCGGTCGCGTCATCGAACCAGAGCTTCCAGGGCCGGGTCGCCCACACGGGGTTGAGCAGCGTGGCGCCCACGCCCGGCAAGACGAAGCCGGTGACCGCCCACTCATACCTGCTCGCGCCCACCGCGCTGGTGAGGATCTCGAGGGCGCCGGTTCTCGAGCCTTGAACGAGCGACTCGAGCTCAACCGAGAAAGCGGCCGACTGGCCCGGGGCGACGGTCGTCGGCAGGCCCGCGACTGCAAAGCCCGGGGGCGCTGTGCCGAGTTGAATGGTCACTGCGGTGGTTCCGGTGTTCTGAACGCTGAAGTCATGGGCAGGCGAGAAGCCACCAACCCGCGTCGAGCCGAATTCCAGCGGGCTGGAGATGAGGGGGGCCGCGAGCATTCCATCGACGCCGAGCGTGATGGTGCCTGCGCTCCCGCCGCCAGTCGCCGTGCCACCGCCAGTCGCCGTGCCGCCGCCGCCAGTCGCCGTACCGCCGCCAGTCGCCGTGCCACCGCCAGTCGCCGTACCGCCGCCAGTCGCCGTACCGCCGCCGCCAGTCGCCATACCGCCGCCAGTCGCGTCGACCGGACCACCATCTGGGTCTGCGACGACGCTAACAACGCAAGAGGTCAGGAACAGCCCCAAGACGATGACGCCGAAAGCCCGTGTCATCTCCAAACTCTTGCACCTTGCTCGGGAGCTGCCCATCCCGCGCAGCGATCGCCTTCATCAGCCATTCGACTCCGTCGGGTGCGAATGCAGGCCCATCGATCCTGCGAGCTACCGGCGCCGCCCCACTCGAGGTCTGGGAGCAGTGGTTGACAATTATAAAGTCTAAATGCCTGTTTCATGACGGTCACGCCTCAGTCAGGTTGACAGCCCGAAGAAGGCGCTGAGCCAGATCAACGAGGTGAACAGCGAGAAGAAGATCGCCCCCAGCGCCACGGACAGGTTGCCCACCGGGGGCACCGCCTTCGAATTGATCCGGGTCAGCGCCATCACGCCCATCGCCAGGGTGAGCACGCCGAGGCCCGGGATGAAGAGGCTCAGCAGCGCCAGGCGAGAAGCCCGAACCGCCAGCGGGTTGCTGCCTCCCCGCACGAAGTGTCTGCGGAGTGCAGCGCGTTCGACCGGAAGGCGAAAGAACAGCTGCGTGGGCACGTCGGTCCACGTCGCGACGCTCAGCCACAGGCCTGGCACCGCGAGCGCCGCTGCCCAGGGCTGGCCCGTGCCCGCGACGAACGAGGCCGATGCCAGCAGCACGGTGCCCAGCAGCACCAGCCGGCTCCAGGTCTGGCCGCTCATCACCGTCATCGCGCCCACGCTCATCAGCAACAGGCCCCCGAAGAGGCCGCGCTCGCCCCCCGTCTCGGCATTCAAGAGCGCCGCGACCGAGGTGGCCGCAACGGGAAGACCCAGCAACACGAGAAACCACGCAAGCCCGGATCGTTTGCCCTCGAGCTTGCGGTACCGGTTGCCCAACCAGTCGACGTCGTCACGCACGCCGCACTCGCCGCAGTAGGTCCTCAGGTCGAGGTCGATCTGCTCGGCTGCGCAGTAGAAGCGTCCGCAGCGCGCGCAGGCCCCCACGGCTTCCGAGCCAGGGTGAACGGCGCACTGCGGCACTACTGCACCTGGATCACGAACGACTGCGAGGACACCAGCGGCAGCCCGGCCACATCGAGGCCCAACTCATTGGGCACGCGCCAGGTCTGTCCGGTCTGCTGAATGACGGTGATCGCGTACCGGCCGATGGGCACCGCGCGGATCGGCTGCGGCGCGGTGGGGTTGACGACATCGAACGCGCGCGGCTGCAGCACCAGCTTGAGCCGGGGCACGGCCGTCGGAGTCGTCTTGACCCTTCCCATCGCATCGACGAGCAAAGGTGCGTACTCGGTGACGTCGAAGCCGGCCGCCAGCACCACCACGTCGGGCTCTGTGTCGTCGGGCGCGTTGGCATGTTCGTAGCTCAAGGTCGTCCCGCTCTTTGCGTCGACCACGCCGTTCTTGTCGACGTCGTTCTCATCGATGAGCGGGTTGAGCCCGGGTTGAATCTTGCGCACCACCACCCGCGGCCACACCTCGGGAATGCCGTCGCCGTTCGCGTCGTCTGGCACGCCGTCTGCGTTGTCATCGATGAAGCGCACCAGGAACGCGGGCGTCGGCTGGTTCATCACGCCTTCGTCGATGGGCGTGGCCTGGAGCTCGATCACCCTGGGCTGGCCGTTGAGCATGATCGACTCCAGACCGCCCACCACCGAGAAGATGGGGCGATCGAGCGGCAGCTTCGCCGCGTCAGAGAAGCTGACCGGCACGTCGAGCGCCGCAATGGGCTGGCCTGCTTCATCGACGCCGATCTCCACCACGCGAGAGGCGCGGGTGAGGGGATCGATCGCCGCGCCGCCGACGTCGCCTTGCGTGGTGTCGGCCGTCACGCCGTACCAGGGAATGAAGTCATCGTTCGAGTCGACGAAGCCGCGAATCAGGTAGCGGCCGGGGCCCCGCAGGCTGAAAGCGAAGGGCGCGGTGAAGGGCCCGGTGTCGCCGTCGAGCGCCGAACCGAACACGGCCTCGCGTGAGACGACGGTGAAGGTGAGCGGCCTCCCGGTGCCCACGGGCGGAGGCGGCCTCGCCGCGTCGTAGAGGAACAGCACGATTCTTCCACGCGTGGCCGTGTTGACGATCACCTGGCCTTCGATGCGGCCCAGCGTGGGGCCCTTCTGCCGCTCGTCTCCCCGTTCTCCGGCGAACACGGGCGGGGCCTCACAGGCCGAACACACCAGCGCCGTCAACAGCATCAGTCGCATCATGGCTGCACCGTGAGCTGGGCGAAAACGCGCCGGTTGACGTTGTTGCCGAAGGGATGTTCCTGATGGCTGGGCCCCAGCTGCGAGCCCACCAGCGCGACGGTGACCTTGTCGTTGAACAGGCGGTAGCCCACGCGCGCGTTGATCACCGTGTATGCGGCGAGCGGGTTCTGCGGGTTGGTGATCTGCGTGGGGTCGAGCGGTGAAGGCTCGCGCTCCACCCAGGTGGTCGACGTGACGAAGCTCAGGTCGGCCGAGAGGTCGAGGTTGACCTTCGTGCGATAGATGAAACCGGCATTGACCTTCACCGCGGGCGCCTGCGTGCACGGACCGCACACGGCGGGCGCGCCCCTGGCCACCACCGACTGGAAAGCGGCCGACGCCCGCACGTCGAGGCCACTGGTCGCGTTCCACGTCACGCCGAGCTCAGCGCCGCGCGCGGTGTACTCCTGCCCGTCATTCGTGAAGAGCGAGCGGCCGAGCAGGAAGCTCTGTGACGGCGTGTCGAAGGCAGTGGCCGGGTTCTGCGGCATGACCGCCGAGAGCACGATGAGATCGTCGACGATGTTCCAATAGCCCGCGAGATCGACCGTGATGCCCAGCTGGGGAAGCTCGCCGCGGTAGCCCACTTCGAACGAGATCAGCCGCTCGGGCCTCAGCTCGCGATTGCCCTCGGAGAGCACCGAGGCGCCGGTCACACCCGGCACCGGGGTGCGGATGTTCAGGTAGCTCTCGAGGAAGGTGGGCTGCCGGAACGCGGTGGCGAAGCTCGCGCGAAATGCGTGGCTCTCGAAGGGCCGCACCACCAATGAGACCCGGGGCGACTGCGCGTAGCCCGGCTTGCCCTTGTCGAGCAGCGGGTGGCGATCGATGCGGTAGCTGACGCTCAGCGTGACGGGCTTGATGATGCGCCATTCGTCTTGCACGAAGGCCGCGTAGTGCTCCTCCTGCTTGAGCGGGCCGATGTAGCCCCACGTCACGCGCTTGATCCGGGCAGACAGGCCGATGGCCACCACGTGCGTGCCGCCGAACGAGAACTCTTTTTGAAAGAGCGCCTCGCCGTCGAAGACGTTGGTGTCGACCGAGGTGGCCAGCGAGCGTTGGCCGATGGGCTCGTACTGGGGTTTCGCGTCGAAGTTGGAGTGGTTCCAGAAAAAGCGGAACTTCACCGGGCCGCCCGTGAAGTCGATCTTCGCGTACCCGCCCAGGCCATCGAGTGAGTAGTTGCGCAGCAGGCCCAATCCGTACAGCTCGGTGAAGAGGCGGTTCACCCCGCCCGAGAGCGCCATCGAGTAGTCCTTGTCGAAGGCGTAGAAGGCGGTGAGGTTCGCGCGCGCCGAACGCAGGGCCAGGTTGGGGTCATCGATGCTCGAGACCAGATCAGGCCGGTCGTTGGCGTAGTCGCGGGTGTACTTGTCGCCCTGCTGGTAGCCGACCGAAGCGCGGAAGCGCACCTTGTCGCCACCCGAGGCCACGAAGCTGCCACCCGCGAGGTTGGCGTTGCCGGCGACGGCGTTGAACTCGGCGTTGGGCCCAGAGCCCGGAGCACGGGTGATCACGTTGACCACGCCGAGCATTGCGTTCGCGCCGTACAGCGCGCTGCCGGGGCCCCGAATCACTTCGACACGTTCGATTTCTTCCAGGCCTACGGGCAGCACGCCCCACAACGTCACGCCCAGGAAGTCCTG
>JAYTAT010000750.1:0-7636 GCA_043737315.1 Archangium sp. | reverse complement strand
GCCGGTGGCTTGAATGCATATGCCTACGTCGGAGGCCGACCGAGCATGTTAGTCGACCCCGATGGGCTCGATTGGCGGAGGTGGGCCCGAACAATAATCCTCGTCAAGAGCCTGCTTTCGCCCGGCAAGCAAACGATCAAGCAGATTCCAAAGCGGCCCGACGCGACGCGCAAAGTGGTGAGGGACGCCGCCAAGCGTAAGAAGGACGGCGCATGCGGCCCCGGAGGAGACGACCCTCCTGAGGTCGATGGTGACATCACCGCGGATGATGTTTTTCTTTTTCTGTTGCCCGTCCCTCCTTTAATTCTCAATCCGTTCGAGGAACCGGAGATGCAAGATTGGATCAGAGAGACGGTTGCCGGCAGTAACCCAGGAGCCTCTTTTTGAATTGCTCGTCTCGGTTTGGGCTCCCGCGCCCTCGAACGTCCCTCTACGCGCGCGTGGCAAATTCGTTCCTGAAGGCCAGCCTGACGTTTACGTCAAGGCATTCCTTCCCCGTCGACTCGGTGACGATTCACGTCGACTCCCTCCACGAGGAGGCGCCGATCCGAAAGGCGATCACCTTCTTGACCCCGCGAGTGTGGCGGCGCTGTTCGCGAGTGCTCGCCGACGTCTTCGTTGTTCCGGTTGAGACAAGCTATCACCCAGCCAAGAAGTTGGGCTTGCTCAATCAGGAAATGACTGGCGATTCGGTGCACGCTGCGCTCGCGATCTTCGAGTTGGGGCTTCTCGGATGGCATTGCTTGGTCGCGGGCATGGACCAGACGGCCGAGCACGCGGACCTCTCCGACCGGCTCACCCTTCGCGCGAGTCGCAAATTCTGTATCGGATTGCTGCAACGGATGGGGGAAGAGTCTCAGTGGGAGACGATGAACAGCGAGTACCTCGCCCGCGAGGACTTCCTAGCCAACTCGCGCGTCGCGAAGGTCGGGTTCATGCTAAAGCGCGTGCCACGTTGACTGGTGTTGCGGAGCGCGCTTGGTGGGGGGCCGCTGATCCAGCTTGTTGTTGGCCATCACGCAACGCGGCACGGTGCGCACCACCGCGGTGATGGCCAACATCGAGGGTGGCGAGTGCTTGCCAACCTCTGTGAAGACGTCAGGAGTTGGTGCTGAGAAGTCGCGAGCGCGCAGTGAAACGCGGCAGCGCAGGAGCGCGGTCTCGAGCCCAGAAATGTGCACGGCGATAGCGTCGGCGATCCAGGCTTCTGTGGAAGTCTCACCGGCCGCCCGAGGTAGAAACCCTCTTCGCACTCGGGGTAGGCGGCGATGAGTGCGCGCACGGCGATAGCACGAGCCACCAATGGCGAGCCCGTGCCGGCCCGGAGCAGGAGTTCTCTGGAGTCTCGCGTCGCGATGGTGTTTCTCATAGCAAGCGGGATCCGGTCCTGAGCGCTGGAAGGTCGATTGCTTGAGAGGAAGGTCGAAGACGCGGCTCGAGCGGTGGGAAGATGAAGGTCATGGGGAGGTGGGTGTGCATAACGGACCAACGCTCCAGCCCATCGAACTGCGCGTAGGAATCGTTCACATGGCGCGAGTGACGAGATTTCGGTGAAGACGGAACGTCCGGCCACTTTCCTTCGTCCAACCAACCGCATGCGCTTCCTATTGCTTCTGACCCTCGTCGCGACCTCCACGCTCGCGAAGGACAAGGTCAAAGAGGTGCGCGCGCGCCGCGCCGCCGACGTGAAGGCCCTCGTGGAAAAAGCCGGCCTCTCGTACCCCGTCGATGAGGTCTACCTGCGCGCTTTCAAGAAGGAGCGCCAACTCGAGCTGTGGGCCGGCAAGAAGGGCCAGCCCATGGTGATCGTGAAGACGTACCCGTTCTGCGCGGCCTCTGGCGACCTGGGCCCCAAGCGCAAGGAGGGCGACTCGCAGGTCCCTGAAGGGCTCTACGAGGTGCCCTCGTTCAACCCGTTTTCCAGCTACCACCTGTCGATAGAGGTCTCGTACCCCAACGCGAGCGATCGCCTTCGCAGCGACGCCCAACGCCCCGGCGGCAACATCTACCTGCACGGCAATTGCGCGAGCATCGGCTGCATCGCCATCGAAGATGAGCCGATCGAAGAGGTCTACCTGATCACCTTCGACGCCAAACGACGGCCCATCCGCTTCGACATCTTCCCCACCCGCCTCGACCCGGACGGACTGAAGACCTTGAACGACCCCGCCCAGCTCGACTTCTGGAAAGAGCTCGCCCCTGCCTTCACCGCCTTCGAAGAAAATCACCGGCCTGCCGCCTTCACGGTGTCAAAGAAGACGGGGGCTTACGTTCTCAAGTAGGGTGGGAACCTCTCGCTGCAGCCGGTGTCTGGGGTCTCGTCGGAGCGTTCAATGAGTGACGACGACCAGCGGGAGGCAGACGTGGCGAGCGACGTGCTGGAACTTCCAGCCCAGGTCATGGCATCACAGACGCGCGCACCGGCCGTGAGCCCGCCAGAGCACCTTTTGATCGCCCGCCTGCGCCGTGGTGAGCCCGCAGCGTTCGAGGTGCTGGTCAAAACGCATCAAGATCGCGTCTACGACTTCTGCGTGCGCATGCTCAGCGATCGCGAAGAGGCGTTCGACCTCACGCAGGAGATCTTCATCTCGGTGCACAAGCACCTCGATAAGTTCAGGGCCGACGCGAAGCTGACGACCTGGATTTACCGCATCGCCCGCAACCACTGCCTCAACCGCCTCAAGTACCTCAAGCGCCGGGGCCGGGGTCGCAGTGACGAGTACGGCGAGTCGAACGAGCTTTCCATCACCCAATCGCAGGGTGGTCCGCAGCAGCCCGACGACCTGGTGATGGGAAAGAACGACCGCGCCCTGGTGCACCGCGCGATTCAAGAGCTCGACGAAGACCAGCGCAGCCTCGTGGTGCTGCGCGACGTCGAGGGCCTCAGTTACGAAGAAATCATGGAAATCACAGAGCTGCCTGAGGGCACTGTGAAGAGCCGGCTGCATCGCGCCCGCGAGAAGCTGGCAGGGATCCTCACGAGGCTTGAACAAAGCTTCGCGGATCGAGGAGACTGAAGCCGTGCGTCGAGAACTCTCAAAGAATGAAGTCGAACGCCTCTTCGTGGGGGCGATCGATGACGCGCTGGCCGAGCCCGAGTCGAATGAGTTCGACGCCCAGCTCGCTGCCAACCCCGAGCTCAAGGCGCGTTTCGCCACGTACCAGCGCGCCATCGCCGCGCTGAAGCAGGCGCCGCGTGAAAAGGCGCCCGACGCGCTCGCCTCGATGATCCTCCGCCGCACCCGGCGCCGCCGATTTCAGCTCCGGTCGCGTGAGATTCAAAACGCACGCTTCCCTGCTGAGGTCGTCGTGCCCATGCTCATCGCCGCCCTCGTCGCGATGTTCATGTTGCTCTCTTCGCCCTGAAGAAATGAGCTCCCTTCCCCCGCGGGGGGAGGGAGGAGTCGCCTGGCCCTCTGCGCTTTCCCTTGCGTGAGCCGCTCGTAGCGTGGTGTGTGCGAGTTCATGAGTGACAAGACACCCAAGGGCGCCGCCACTTCTGCCCCGGTCGCCATCGACGAGGTCGGTACAGAGCAGAGGCTGTACAACGAGCGTCAGGCCAAGGCGAAGCTGCTGACCGAGCTGGGCGTCAACCCCTACGGCAACGGCTTTGCCCCCGACTCGCTGGCGGGCGACCTGCACACGAAGTTCGGCGACGTGGATCCGGCCGTCCTCGAGGCTGAAAAGCCCGGCCCGTTCACGCTCGCCGGCCGCGTTGTCTCGGTGCGCGACTTCGGCAAGGCCGCGTTCGTCACGATTCAAGAACGCAGCGGAAGCCTCCAGATCCACGTCAAGAAAGATGTGCTCGGCGAGGACACCTTCAAGGTCTGGAAGCTGGTCGATCTCGCAGACTTCATCGGGGTCACCGGCACGCTCTTCAAGTCGAAGACCGGCGAGCTGACCCTCGCTGCTGCATCGCTCAAGTTCCTCGGCAAGGCGCTGCGTCCGCTCCCCGGCAAGTTCAGCGGTGACGACAAGACCGTGCTCACGCCGGCCCAGGCTGCGCGCGTGAAAGACGCCGCCAACGCGATCATGCTGGTGGTGAACGCGACGCCGCACGAGGGTCGCGAGAAGGCGCGCGCCGACGCCATCGCCGCCCAGAGCGAGACGATGAAGGACGACGCGGTCGCCGTGAAGGCGCTCCCGCACGCGGTCAACAAGGCGTGGGCCGAGTCGCAGGCGCTCCACGACACCGAAGAGCGCTACCGCCGCCGGTACGTCGACCTGCTCAGCAACCCCAGCGTGCGCGAGACGTTCAAGAAGCGCACGAAGCTGGTGCAGTTCATCCGCAACTACCTCGACGCGCGCGACTTCCTCGAGGTCGAGACGCCGATGCTTCACTCGCTGGTCTCAGGTGCCGCCGCCAAGCCCTTCAAGACGCACCACAACGCGCTGGGCATGGAGCTCTTCATGCGCATCGCCCCGGAGCTTCATTTGAAGCGCCTGGTGGTCGGTGGCTTCGACCGCGTCTACGAGATCAACCGCAACTTCCGGAACGAGGGCCTGAGCACGCGCCACAATCCAGAGTTCACGATGCTCGAGTTCTACCAGGCGTACGCCACGTACGAAGACCTGATGGATCTCACCGAAGACATGATCTCCCAGGCGGCCGTCGCGGTCTGCGGGTCGTCGGTCGTGAAGTACGGCGAGCACACCCTCGACTTCAAGAAGGGCTGGCCGCGCATTCCGATGACGGATTCGATCAGCCAGCGCGTGAAGGACCTGAGCCCTGCCGACTTCTCCGACGCCCAGAAGCTGCGCGCGGTGGCCCTGCGCCGGGCCGACGAAAAGGAGAAGGCCGCCATCGCCACGATGAACAAGGGCGAGCTCATCGGTACGCTCTTCGAGCAGTACGTCGAGGGCGAGCTGGTGCAGCCGACGTTCATCACCCAGTTCCCCGTCGAGACGAGCCCTCTCGCCCGCCGCAACGACGCGAACCCGAACGTCACCGACCGCTTCGAGCTCTTCTGCGTCGGCCGCGAGATCGCCAACGCCTTCAGCGAGCTCAACGATCCGGTCGATCAAGCCCAGCGGTTCCACGCTCAGCTCGACGCGAAGGATCGCGGCCAGCAAGAGACGATGGACTACGATCACGACTACATCCGCGCGCTGGAGCACGGGCTCCCCCCGACCGCCGGTGAAGGTATTGGAATTGACCGCCTCGCCATGCTGTTGACCGACGCTCAGTCGATCAAAGACGTCATCCTCTTTCCGCTGCTGAAATCACAGAAGTGACCCGCACCCGAACCCTCGCAGTGGCGACGATTTTCTTACTGCTCGGCCTGGGCGAGCTGATGGTGGGTCTTGTTCGCGGCGAACTCATTGCGCTCGCGGCGGGTGACTTTTCTCTGCTGGCGGTGGGCTGGGGCACCTTCGTCGAAGTCATCGGCGGCATCGGCACGGTGCTCGGTCACGACGTGCTGGTCTCAAACCTCAAGTCGTATGGCTCACCTGAAGCGCTTGCGATGGGCCAGCTGCACCTGATCCTCGGCGGCATCTGCTGGGTCTTCGGTTGGGTGATTCTGGCCGTGACGCTGGTCGAACCGAAGGCGGTGGAGAAGATCCCCAGCCCCGCGTTCGGCAAGCCGCTCCACCCGAGGCTCGCGAACTACGTCGACTTTCACTGGGGCACGCTGGCCGCCTACGGCTTCGGCTTCCTGCTCTCCGAGTTGGTCTTCATTCGCCTGTACCTGGCCATCGTCGGCAAGGGCACGGTGCAGGGTGGGGTGGTGCAAGACGGCCTGCCGCCGGTGGTCGCGTTCATCGTCGCGTTCCTGGTCGCGATGGTCATCGCGTTCGGCGGCGGTTTTCTGGGCGCTGCGAACTCGAAGCGGCTGTCCACGCCCGAGGCGACCATCGCGCTGCTCTATTTCGGTTTACCGGTGCCGGTCTTGATGACCGCGATGCACTCGGTGCCCGCGCTGATGATCGAGGTGGGCATCAAGCTGCGCGAGGTCATCTATCTCTCGTCGCTGCTCGGTGAGAACCGCCCTGAGCTCGGCTACTGGCTGGTGACCGCAGCGCTGGGTCTGGGGTTCTTCCTCGGCATCAACTTTGGGTTCGTCTCCACCTCGTCGGGCCGGCTCGATCTGCGCGCCTCTTACGAGCTGTTCATCTCGTCGCGCCACGTGGCGGTCTTTCGCCCCCGGCTGCTGCTGGGCGTCTTCGGCGTGCTGATTCTGGGCATCGTGCCGCCGTTGATTCTGTGGGCGATCATCTCGGCCGCAGAAGCGGTGGTCGAGCGCACGCGCGTGAAGAGGCTCGGCCAGAAAGATCCGCTCGATGCGGCCGCGGCGATAAACCAGCTCAAGCTCGACGGTCAGACCCCCACCGCGATGATGACCGCGTTGTCGGTCGGCGGCGTCGGCGTCGGCGTGATGGCGCTCGTCATCGTCTTGTCGGTGATGAGCGGCTTCGAGGCCGATCTGCAGAAGAAGATCCTCGGCACCAACTCGCACGGCGTGGTCATGAAGTACTCGCCCGAGATGCCCGAGTACGAAGAGGTGCTCACCAAGGTCGAAGGGGTGCGCGGCATCGCGGGTGCGACTCCGTTCATCTTGAACGAGGTGATGATCTCGTCGGAAGGCAACATCTCGGGCGCGATGATCAAAGGCATCGACCCGAAGACGGTGGGCCGGGTGACCGATCTCCCCGAATACCTGCAGGAGGGCGGCAAGCTCGAGTGGCTCACCGACCCCACGCAGATCTCCAGGAAGCACCTCGCGCCGATGAATGAGCCCGCCTTCGATGGCAAGCCTTCGACGCCCGATGAGCTGCCGAAGAAGAACGACCCGACCGACATCGAGCGCGACCCGCTGCTCGAGCTGCCCGACAAGGATCAAGAAGCCGACGTGGTGTTGCCCGGCATCATGATGGGCCGCGAGCTGGCCGCGTCGCTCAAGGTGGTGGTCGGCGATCGCGTGAACGTGGTCTCGCCCGTCGGTGGCGAGCTGGGCCCTCAAGGCCCGATGCCCAAGAGCCGGCCCTTCCGCCTGGCGGGCATCTTCTATTCGGGCATGTACGAGTACGACTCGAAGTTCGTCTACATCCACCTGACCGAGGCGCAGACCTTCTTCAACATCAAGGGCGCCACCGGCATCGAAGTGAAGGTGACCGACGTCGACAACGCGCGCGGCACCATGAAGGCCGTCTACGACACGCTGCAGGGCTACCCCTACCGCACGAAGGATTGGGGCGAGATGAACCGCAACCTGTTCGCGGCGCTGCGCCTCGAGAAGCTGGTGATGGGCATCATCTTGTCCATCATCGTGATCGTGGCTGCCGGGCTCATCGTCGCCACGGTGATCATGCTGGTGCTCGAGAAGCGTAAAGAAATCGCCGTGCTCAAGGCGCTGGGCGTACCCGATGGGGGCATCGTGAAGATCTTCCTCACCGAAGGCCTGCAGATCGGAGTCGCCGGCAGCATCCTGGGCCTCATCGCGGGCCTGGCCTGGTGCTTCTTCATCGAGCGGGTGGGCATCAAGCTCGACCCGCAGGTCTATTACATCCCCTCCTTGCCCGTGCGCATCGAGCCCTTCCAGACCGCGCTGTCGGTGGTGATCGCCATTCTCGTCACGTTCCTCGCCAGCGTGTACCCCGCGCTCAAGGCCTCGCAGGTCGAACCCGTCGATGGGCT
>JAYTAT010000749.1:0-3094 GCA_043737315.1 Archangium sp. | reverse complement strand
CCTGAGCCCCCGCGCGCGCGCCTTCGTCAGGCTCGTACCCCTGCTGCTCGAGGCCCGTTTCCGCAGACCGTCACTCGACGTCGAACCGCCCGGCGTGGTGCAACCGCCCCGCAGACGCCGGTGGGGAAAGTTGTGCGAGCGCCTCGAGCTGCCGCCCCCGACCTCGTTCTCCCAGCGCCGGCCCCTCATCGCCAGCGTGTTGCTCTCACCCCGCTCACGAGGCGGCTTCGAGCTGCTCATCATTCCCGTCGAAGGCCTGGCGGTGATGGAGCAACAGCGCGTCGCCCAACGCATCACCGCGGTCCAGCAGCTCGCCACGCGCCATGCACCCGAGATCGAAGTGCGGCAAACCTCTGCGTTCGATCTCTCGGCTTCGGTCTTTGCCTGGAGCGGCATCGTCGCAGGCGATGTGCCCGCGGTCTCAGCCGCCACCCGCTTCGATTGGCACGACGCGTTCTTCCGCGCACCCACGCCGATGCTGCGCTGCCTGATGCTGCTGGTGCGCCCAGACGCGCCGGCCCCGCTCGACCTGCTGCGCGCCACCCAGGTGCCCAGCACGGGCATGGGCTTCGTCGCCAGTTGGAGCGGCAGCTCCGTCGCCCGCGATCTCACCGCACTCGAAAATCAGCCGCTCTCGCCCGCCGAGCTCGACGGGCTTTCCCGGCAGTTCCGCGCCGCGTGCCTCAAGGCGCTGCGCGGCTTTCCACTCGTCGAGCGCAAGAAGCTGCGCGCGGTGCTCGGCCCTGCCCTGCTCGGCCGGCGCATCCCACCCGTGCTGCGCCCTCACCTCGAGCGTGCCTTGCGGGTGCGCAACCTGCGCGAGATCCAGACCGAACACGGCTGGAGGCTCGAGCTGGAGGGCCTGGTGCTCGCCCGCGCTTTTTCGCTCGACCACCTTCGCGCACTCGCCTTGACCGAGTCACCCCGCTTGGCGCACGTCGGCCCCGTCTGGCAGCGCCTGTCCACCACCATCGAAGCGCGTGAAGTTCGTGCGCTGGTCTCGATCGAGCCCGGCTTCTTGCGGCACCTGATCGTCAGCGTGCCCCGCGCAGGCAGGCCTCATGCACAGCGGGTCGACGCCGCTGGCCTGTTGCGTTTCGTGCTCACCCAGCATCACGCGGGCGTGCCGGTCGAAGTGATTGCTTCTTACGGCGCCGATCCCACGCTGGTGGCGCGCACCACTCAGATCCTCGCTGCACCGCTGCGCCCGGACGAGGCGGTGGGCTTACAGCTCGGCAACAAGGTCGTCCTGCTCGACGGGCTGCGAAAGCGCGTGATGCCGCTCACCCGCGCCTTCAATCGCCCGCGCCGCCTCACCTGGCTGCCGGAACAGGCCGAGATGTACCGCGCGCTGCGCAAGCCCCTGGCCACCGGTCTTCCCACCGTGCAGCTGGTGGCATTTCCACAGGGCGAAAGGCACGCCTGCCTGCACACGATCGACGCGTCAGGCAGCCTCTACCAGGAACGGGTGCTGCGCGAAGAGCTCGAGCCCACCCTTCAAGAACTGCGCGACGTGTTGCGGTATGCCCAGACGCCCAGTGTGCTCTCGGCGTGCGTCCACCCGCTGCTCTCGTCTCTGGGAGGCCGGCGCGCCGAACAAGACGAGCCGGTGATCATGAGCGTGCTGCTCACGCCGCATGGGGACCAGGCCATCTTCGATGGTGAACTTTTTGGCTCGAACGCCAACCTGTCCTGGGGCGCCCTGGCTGAAGCCGTGCTGAGCCACTGGCCGCCGGGCACCTCGACACACATCGGCGTCGATCGCGTCAAAGCGCCGGTGGGGACGTCGGCCCTCGAGCTGCTCGCGGCGCGTTCTCGCGTGCTGCGTCGGGTGGACACCCACCTTCGCCGCATCTCGAGCCTGCTGCGCGCGGCCTGACGGCCCGGCAGAACCGGCCTTAAGCGCCCGGCAGGTTGTGCCGAACAACTCCTCGAGGCGGACGCGGTGTTCGCCCCTCACTGAACACCAAAGGGAGTCCACACCATGTCGTTTTCGATTCGCACCAACGTCGGTTCACTCAACGCGCAGAAGAACCTCTTCAACTCGTCTTCCATGCTCCAGGACAGCTTCAGCAAGCTCTCCTCTGGCTTCCGCATCACCAAGGCCGGTGATGACGCGGCAGGCCTCGGCATCTCGGTGAACCTGGGCGCCCAGATTCGCTCGTTCAACCAGGGCAACCGCAACGCGCAAGACGCTCAGTCGCTGATTCAGACGGCGGAGTCGAACCTGAACCAGACCACCGAACTGCTCACCCGCATGCGCGAGCTGGCGATGCAGTCTGCTTCCAGCGGCGTCGGCAACACCGAGCGCGGCTACATCCAGACCGAGAACACGGCGCTCATCACTGAAATCGACCGCATCGCGAACGCCGCTGAATACAACGGCCAGGCCCTGCTGAACTCGGCCGCCACCTCGCTCACCTTCCAGGTCGGCATCCGCAACGTCGCGGCGAACGACCGCATCAGCGTCAGCACCGTCGACGCCACCTCGGCCACGCTCTCCGTCAGCACCCTCGACCTCTCGACCCAGGCTGCCTCGCAGGCCGCGCTGGCCACCATCGACACCGCGCTGCAGACCGTCTCGAGCGCCCGTGCCACCTTCGGCGCCTCTGGCAACCGTCTGACCTCGGTCATCCAGAGCATCCAGTCGTCCTCTGAGTCGCTCTCGGCCGCGAACAGCCGCATCCGCGACGTCGACGTCGCTGAAGAGACCTCGAGGATGGCCCGTACGCAGGTGATGATGCAGGCCGGTGTCTCGGTGCTCGCGCAGGCCAACCAGGCCCCGCAGATCGCCCTGAAGCTCCTCGGGTGAGCTGATTTTCTGAACTGAAAACGAGACGGCGGGTTCGAAGCGACTTCGGACCCGCCGTCGTTTTTCTGACGCCGCCTGTCGGAGCGGCAGTTGCAGTGTCGAAAGCGCGCCGTTCCACCCCGGAGGCCCCATGGCCGATAGCAACTTCAGAGTCGGAGGCCTCGCCTCTGGTCTCGACACCAACTCGATCATCGACCAGCTGGTGAAAATCGAGAGCAATTCCGTGACGGTGGCGCAAGCCCGCCAGTCCGCCTACCAGGCGCAGATAAGCCAGCTGGGCGA
>JAYTAT010000748.1:0-3095 GCA_043737315.1 Archangium sp. | reverse complement strand
TGGCGGGGATGTGGGCATAGTTGCCGAACTGCATGGTGTAGCTGCCGCGCCCGTTGGTGAGGCTGCGCAACGAGTCGACGTAGCCGAACATCTCAGCGAGCGGCACTTCGGCCTCGATCACCTGGTTCACCGAGCGCTGAGTCATGCCCTTGATGTTGCCGCGGCGCGCGTTCACGTCACCGATGACGCTGCCCATGTTCTCAGCGGGCACGATGATCTCGACCTTCATCATCGGCTCGAGCAACACCGGCGAGGCCGATTTGCAGGCCTCGTTGAAGGCCATGGCCGCCGCGATCTGAAAGGCGACCTCATCAGAATCCTGCTCGCGGAATGAGCCTCCCAGCACTTCGACCTTCACGTCGATGATGGGGTAGCTGGCCAGCACGCCGCGCCCCAACCCCGAGGTCACGCCGCCTTCGATGGCGGGCCAGAAGTCTTTGGGGATCTGCTCGACGGGCGCGAGGTTCTTGTACTGAAAGCCGGCCCCCTTCTCGAGTGGGGAGACCCGCAGTTTGAGGTGCGCGAACTGGTTGTTGCCGCCCAGCACGCGCTCGAGGCGCTGCTCCTGTTCGGCCGCTTTGGTGATCGTCTCGCGATAGGCCACCTGCGGTTTGCCCACGCGGGCTTCGACCTTGTGCGCGCGCTTGAGAATGTCGACGATGATCTCGAGGTGGAGCTCGCCCATGCCCGCGATGATGGTCTGCCCGGTCTCTTCATCGGTGCGCACCCGGAAGCTGGGGTCTTCCACCGCGAGCTTCGCCAGGGCCTGCACCAGCTTGTCGGCGTCTTCGGTGCTGCGCGGCTCGAGAGCGAGTTGAATGACGGGTTCAGGGAACTCGATCTTCCCGAGCAAGACCTGGTTCGACTCGACGCACAAGGTGTCGCCGGTGGTAGCGAGCTTGAGACCGACGATCGCGCAGATGTCGCCTGCAAGGCACTCCTGGATCTCGTCGCGTTTGTCGGCGCGCATCTGCACCAGGCGCCCTACCCGCTCGCGCTTTTTCTTCGCAGTGTTCCACACCGCCGTGCCCGACTCGAGCCGGCCTGAGTACACGCGAATGAACGTGAGGGTGCCGAAGGCGTCGTTCATGATTTTGAAGGCAAGCGCAGCAAAAGGCGCGTCGTCCTTCGTCTCGCACGTCACCTCGTTGCCGTTCTTGTCGATCGCCACCATCGGAGGCACGTCAATCGGCGCGGGCAGGTAGTCGACCACCGCGTCGAGCAGCGGCTGTACACCACGGTGCTGCTTCGAAGAGCCGCAGAACACGGGGAACACCTTGAGGGCGATGGTGCCCCGGCGGATCACCGCGCGAAGCTCGTTCTCGGTGATGTCCCTGCCCTCGTTCTCCAGGTACTTTTCCATCAGCTTGTCATCGAGCTCGCTGGCAGCCTCCACGAGCGCCATGCGGGCCTTCTGTGAGGCCTCGGCGTACTCCTCGGGGATCTCGACCACCTCGAAGTTGCTGCCCTTGTCGCTGTCGCTGAAGACGATGGCCTTCATCCGCACGAGATCGATCACGCCCTTGAGCGATTCCTCACGGCCCAGCGGCAGCTGCAGCACGAGCGGGTTTGCGCCCAGCCGCTCGCGAATCGAGGCGACCGACATGTCGAAGTCGGCGCCCAGGCGGTCCATCTTGTTGATGAAGCAGATGCGGGGAACGTTGTACTTGTCGGCCTGGCGCCAGACGGTCTCGGACTGCGGCTCGACGCCGTTCACTCCGTCGAACACGGCCACGGCCCCATCGAGCACGCGCAGTGAACGTTCGACCTCGATGGTGAAGTCGACGTGGCCGGGGGTGTCGATGAGGTTGATGCGGTACTTCTGGCCGCTGCGCTCCCAGAAGCACGTGATCGCCGCGGCGGTGATGGTGATGCCGCGTTCGCGCTCCTGCGGCATCCAGTCGGTGGTGGTGTTGCCGTCATCGACGTCACCCATGCGGTGAATGGCGCCGGCGTAAAAAAGAATGCGCTCGGTGGTGGTGGTCTTGCCCGCATCGATGTGGGCCATGATCCCGATGTTGCGGTACCGGTCGAGTGATGTGTCGCGAGGCATGGGCGCGTGCCTTAAGAGGTTGGTAGGGGTGTCGGAAAGCAAAAAGGCCCCGAGCGAATCGCCCGAGGCCTTTCGAGAATCACCGTCGGGTGATTACCAGCGGTAGTGGGCGAAGGCCTTGTTGGCCTCGGCCATCTTGTGCGTGTCTTCGCGCTTCTTGACCGCGTTGCCACGGTTGTTGGCGGCATCCATGATTTCGCCAGCCAACTTTTCCATCATGGTCTTCTCGCCGCGGCTCTTGCCGTACGTGATGATCCACCGCATGCCGAGCGCAACGCGGCGATCCTGACGGACCTCGACGGGCACCTGGTAGGTGGCACCACCGACGCGGCGGCTCTTCACCTCGAGAGTGGGCTTGACGTTGTCGAGGGCCTTCTTGAAGACCTTGAGGGGCTCTTCCTTCGCCCGCTCCTCGATCAGCACGAAGGCACCGTAGACGACCTGCTCAGCGGTGGACTTCTTGCCCTTCCGCATGAGGTCGTTCATGAACTTGGCAACGAGCCGATCCTGGAACTTCGGGTCGGGGTTGATTTTTCGCTTATTGGGTACTCGGCGACGCGGCATGGTCGTTCTCGCTTAGATAAAGTGGTTACTGAGGACGCTTCGCGCCGTACTTGGAGCGCGACTGCTTGCGGCCCTGCACGCCGACGGAGTCGAGAGTGCCGCGGATGATGTGGTAGCGCACGCCGGGGAGATCCTTGACGCGGCCGCCGCGGATGAGCACCACGGAGTGCTCCTGCAGGTTGTGACCGACGCCGGGGATGTACGAGGTGACCTCGACGCCGTTGGTGAGGCGCACGCGAGCGACCTTGCGGAGAGCCGAGTTCGGCTTCTTGGGGGTCGTGGTGTACACGCGCGTGCAAACACCGCGCTTCTGCGGGTTCGACTTGAGGGCGGGGCTCTTCGACTTGTACTTGAGCTGCTCACGGCCCTTGCGGATGAGCTGATTGATGGTCGGCATTTCGTCCTTGAAGCTGCTGGAAGACTGGAAAGGGCGGCCCGCTTACAGTCTCGAATTCAGAGTGTCAAGCGATCACGGCGC
>JAYTAT010000747.1:0-1094 GCA_043737315.1 Archangium sp. | reverse complement strand
GGGTGATGGGCCGGCCGAAGGTCGACGTGCCCATCCGGCGCGAGCGGCTGCAGACGCCCGACGGTGACTTCGTCGACCTCGATCGGGTGGATGGGAAGGCCGGTGCGCCGACCGTCATCCTGCTGCACGGGCTCGAGGGCTCTTCGGGCTCGGGGTACATGCAGCTGATGCTGCGCGATCTCGCCGCGCTTCAGTGGAGCGCCATCGCGCTCAACGCGCGCAGCTGCTCCGGAGAGCCGAACCTGCAGGCCGCCTCGTACTCGTCGGGCGACTTTCGCGATCTCGCGTGGCTGGTGCACAAGCTCGAGGGCCCGCTCTTTGCGGTGGGCTTTTCGCTGGGCGCAAGCGTGCTGCTCAATTTTCTGGCGAAGCACGAGTCGTCGCAGAAGCTGAAGGGCGCGGTCGCGGTCTCGGCGCCGTTCGAGCTCGCCCGTGGCGTGCGTTTCATCGACTCGGGCTCGGTGCTCTCGCGCGCGTACCTGAACCGATTTCTCCCGGCGATGAAGGCCAAGGCGCTCGCCAAGGCGAAGACGTATTCCCAGCAGTTCGACGTGCGCGCCATCGCGGCGGCCACGCGCATTCGCGACTTCGATGACCTGGTGACCGCGCCGCTCTTCGGGTTCGCTTCGGCCGAGGACTACTACGCGAAGTGTTCAGCGGGCCCGCAGCTGGCCTCGATTCACACGCGCACGCTGCTGCTCTCGGCGCACGACGACGCGTTGGCACCGCCGGTGTTGCCGGTCGACGTGACCCACAATCCAGCGCTCGACGTGCTGCTGACCCGTCGGGGTGGTCACGTCGGTTTCGTCACCGGCTCGGTTTTGCGGCCCGAGTTCTGGGCCGAAGCGCGCGTGCTGCGGTGGCTTCAGGAAGAAGCGAAGACGAGCTGACCGTTCGCCTGCGGTTACTTCTTCTTCCCACCGGCCGACTTGATCGCCTTGAGCGTCACCACGCAGTGCCGGAAGTTCCCGTCGATGAGGGCGGCCACGAAACGCGTGCTGGGGTGAAACCAGGTCTTGAGCAGCTTCGAGTCTTCGCGGGTCGCAGACGCGTAACAGCTCTGCTTCTTGTCGCCCGACATCAGGGTGAAGCCC
>JAYTAT010000746.1:0-1099 GCA_043737315.1 Archangium sp. | reverse complement strand
TGGTCGATCTCCCGAAGTTCCTCGAGCAGGCCACCGCGTTTCCCGAGGCGCTGATCACCGGCCAGCCCGTCTACGACGAGTCGGTGCCCAGGGCCCGGCTCTACGGCCGTTACCTCACGCACATCTGGGTGTGGATCAACACGCTCTCCTTCGCGATCAAAGACTCGATGTGCGGCTTCCGGGTCTACCCCGTGCCGCGCACGCTGGCAGCCATCGTGCCCTCGATCGGCAAACGCATGGACTTCGACCCCGAGATCGCCGTGCGCATGGTCTGGCAGGGCACGCAGGTGGTGAACCTGCCCACGCACGTGACCTACCCCACCGACGGCGTGAGCCACTTCGACGTGCTCTGGGACAACGTGCGCATCTCGGGAATGCACACGCGGTTGTTCTTCGGGATGCTCATTCGCCTGCCGGGCCTGCTGTGGCGCAAGGCCTTCGGAAGATGAGCGAAGGGCGCACGACACACTGGGGCAACGTGGCCGAGGCAGGGTTCGCGTTCGGTACCTGGTTCATGTACTTCGTCGATCGATTCCTGGGTCGATGGCCCTTCCGCGTGCTGCTGGCGCCGGTGCTGGTCTTCTACGTGCTGAGGCACAAGCTGGCCCGGCGCTCGTCGCAGGAATACCTCGGCCGCCTGGGCATCGCTGCGGGCTTCGGCACCACGTACCGGCACCTCGGCGCCTTCGCAGAGTCGATGGTCGACAAGGCCATCGCCGTGGCGGGCCGCTACCCGTTCGAGAAGCTCAAGTTCACCGGGCGCGAGCTGATGTTCGGGCTGATGGAAGCCAGGCAGGGCGGGGTGCTGGTCACCGCGCACATGGGCTGCCTCGAGGTGTGCCGGCTGGCCGCGGGGCGCAAACACGGCCCGAAGCTCAACGTGCTGGTGCACACGCGCAACGCCGAGCAGTTCAACTCGGTCTTGAAGAGGCTCTCGCCCGGCACGCAGGTCTCGCTCATTCAGGTCAGTGACTTCTCGCCCGCCACGGCCGCGATGCTCGCGCAGAAGGTCGACGCGGGAGAGTTCGTGGTGATCACCGCTGATCGCGTGCCGCTGTCCGACGCGAGCGGGCGCACCGTGGCAGCGCCATTTCTGGGC
>JAYTAT010000745.1:0-3114 GCA_043737315.1 Archangium sp. | reverse complement strand
CGTTGGTCCCCACGCCGGTCGCCACGGTGCCGCTCGCCCCGGGTGGTGAGAGCGGTCTGCTGGGCATCGCGCTTCACCCGAACTTCGCCGCCAACCGCTTCTTCCTGGTCTACGCGACCGTCAGCGTCGACGGCGCGAAGCAGAACCGCATCGAGCGCTGGAAGTTGTCGGACGACTCGACCCGCGCGACCTTCGACGGCGTGGTGCGTGGCGACATCGCGGCCGCGCAATTTCACGACGGAGGGCGGATCCGCTTCGGGCCCGACGGCATGCTCTACGTGGGCACTGGCGACGCGCGTGAGCCCAATCGTTCGCAAGATCAGAACAGCCCCAACGGCAAAGTGCTGCGCCTGACCCCTGAGGGCGAGGTGCCCAGCGACAACCCAACCGCGGGCAACCCCGTCTTCGTGAGTGGCCTGCGCAACGTGCAGGGCTTCGACTGGTTCGATGCGACGACGCTGGCGATCGCGGACCACGGCCCTTCAGGTGATCTCGGCCGCAGTGGCCACGATGAGATCAACGTCGCGCGCGCGGGCGAGAACATGGGCTGGCCCACCGTCTACGGCTGCACCCGGCGTGAAGGCCTCGTGCCGCCGCGGCTGGTGTTTCACGACGCCGCGCCCCCCGGCGGGGCGGCCTTCTACAAAGGCACCGCCATCCCCGGGTGGAAGGACAGCTTGCTGGTCGGCGTGTTGGGCTCGACGCACCTGCAGCGGGTGGTCTTCGATGCCGAGCGGCGCGTGGGCTCGCACGAGGTCTATTTCAAGGGAACGCTGGGCCGCATTCGCGAGGTCATCATGGGCCCCGACGGTGCGCTCTACCTGACCACCAGCAACTGTGATGGCCGTGGTGATTGCCCGCCCGACAAGGATCGCATCGTCAAGATCGTCCCTGAGTGATCAGGTGATGGGAACGTCGCAGTTCTCGACGCACACCCTGCGGCCGAATCACCGGGCCCACCTCGAGGGCTTCACTGCGTTGAGTGACGAAGTTCGTGAAGACGAACCACTCCGAAGCGCCACGCGCGGTCACCACCAGCACCCGCTGTGCTGCGAAGTCCACGAGGGGCTTCTCGCAGTTCGCCTCGAACAGCGCGTTGAACTCGCTGCATCGACCAGCCGCGGCGCGTTCACCGAGACGAGGCACCGCGATTCAAACGAAGTGGTGCCCCAGTGCGCTGCTCACGGTGCTCTTGCGCGCAATCACCCTGCAGCACCAACCAAGGAAACCGCTCGCGGGTCTTCAGGTCTTCGTCTTGTGCCGGCCCCCCGCAGGCACTCAGGCACAGCAGCGCCACACCTTCTTCACGGACACAGCGCAGCGCACTTCTGGTCGCGGCAGAACCAGGGCGCGATCCCCGCATCGCCGCACGCGAGCACCGAGGTCACCGCCTCGCAGTCAGCGTCGACCGTGCAGGTGCCGACGCGAGCGCAACGCAGCCCGGCGTCTGCGAAGTCGCGGCAGATCTGATTGAAGGGGCAGTCGCTCCGCGCCTCGCAGGTCAAGCCTTCTCCCCGCGCACATTCGCCGTCGTGCATCACCGTGGTGTTCGCGGCTTCGGCGAGGCAGCGGTTGTCGTAGGTGGCAAAGTTCTTCCCGCAGACCGGGGCGATGTTGAGCCCTGTGCAGCTGTTGCAAGGGCTGCAGACCGCCGCCGCCGTGCAGCCCTTTTCATCGAGGCCGCCGGTCACCAGGCACGCGCCCGGGCCGCACACCGGGTCGACCCGTCGCACGCACGGCTCGCAGCAGCCTTTTTCGCAGAAGCGCTGTTCGCCGCAGTACAGCGAGGTGGCGCAGAAACCGAAACCTGGATCACAGACGTCGCGGCACTCATCATCGCGCGCATCGGTGCGGCCGTCGCAGTCGTCGTCTTGTCCGTTGGCGCAACGCTCTTTGCCGCCGGGGTGCGTGGCGCGCACGCCGTCGTTGCAGTCGCCTATCTGCTTGCCGGGGCACAGGCCGGTGAGCGCCGCCGCGTACCCATCTCGATCGAGGTCGCGGCAGGGATCGAGGTCGCAGTAGCCGGAAGGGCAGGGGCAGCTCAGGCACTGCACGTCGTGGCTGCAGATCATGTTCGAGCCGCACTGCGCGTCGTTCCGGCAGCCGGGTACGCAGGTCTGAAAGCCATCGCCGCAGCTCTCGCAGAGCATGCCGGTGGGGCAGTCGATGTCACCCTCGCAGCCCGAGTTCCGGGGAGGGGGGGCGTTTTGATCGGCCGCGACCTGGGTGGCCCGCTCCGGGCCTTCACCGCAACCGAGCAGGCTGAACACCATCAAGATTCCGGCGCTTCGCGACATGAGCAGGGCGCGATGAGCAGCATCCATGCCGCCTCCAAGGCCCCCGGAATCAGGAGCACGCTCTCAGGTTTCTGAGGTGTCCGACTCCCAGCGAGGCGGCTGCCAGGCGCCCTGGGGTGCGTCGTAGAAATCATCGACCGTCACCAGCAGCTTCTGAAACGGAGCGCGATCGAACCGCAGCCGCCCCAGCACCGGCAATGCACCCGGCGTCGCGGCCTCGACCGCCACCATGTTGGTGTGCCCGCGAATGCACAGCTTGCCGGTGGTGAGGTTGTCCACCCGGTAGTGAAAGTCGGCGGCCACCCTGCCGAGCCTGGTGAGGGCGCAACGAATGGAGAGCTGATCTTCGTAGCCGATGAAGCTGTCGAAGCGCACGTTGAGCTGACGCAACGCGAGGTACCAGCCCCGTTTGTAGAGCTCGATCGCCGCCATGCCGTAGTGCCGGAAGAACGTCTCGCGCGCCTGCTCGAACCAGACGGCTGCGCAGCGGTGGTGCACGAAGCCCAGGCCGTCGGTCTCTGAAAAGGTGACCCGGTGTTCCAGGTGAGAAGTGACTTCGTCCCAACGCGACATGCGTTGCGCGTAGCATTCGCCTTGATGGAGGATCCAGCCGTCATTGCATTCATCGACGCCCTCGAACCCACGCTGAAGAAGCAGGTCGAGGCGATTCGAAAGGCCGGCGCGAAGGTGAAGAAGTCGAAGGTGCCCGCGTTGAAGCGCGTCATCACGGAGTGGCACGAGCGCCTGTGAGCGTCTGGAAGCGCGTCGCGCTGATGCAGCTGTCGATCTTCGGGGCGCTCTATGCCGCGTCGGTGGC
>JAYTAT010000744.1:0-3116 GCA_043737315.1 Archangium sp. | reverse complement strand
CCCTGGCGGAATCCCCCTCGACGACAGGAATGAACAGCACCGCGCCCTGATGGCGAAATGCCCGGCTGTCACCGTGGCCGCCTTCGAGCACCTCGATGCCCTCTACGTCGTCTTGGTCACTTTGCGGCAGGCACCGCACCCGCAGCCATTCGCGCACCAGCTTGGTCTCGCAGCCCGCGGCCGTGCTGCCCTTGACCGTGCACTCCTTCTCGCGCCGCCACTCGTCGTCGGTGGGCAACCAGCTGCGCCCCGCAGGCAGCACCAGCGCGTTCCTCGCCCTGGCCGGCCGCTTCAGCGCGTCGGCGATCGCCTGGGCCAGGGCCGCGTGACCCCTGGGCGTCATGTGGAGATCGCCGTCGAGGAACGCTCCGGGCTCTGCCGCTGCGAGGGCCGCGGTGGGGTCGAGGGCGATCGCGCCCAGGTGCTCCGCGCGGGTGACCACGTCTTCCACCAGCACCTTCGTGGGTGACATGTCGAGCGGCGGCACGCCGTACTTGGCCCACTCTTCCGACGAGACCATCACGTCGAGCGGGAGCGCCACCACCAGCAGCCGCGCACCGGCCGCGTCACAGGCTGCCTTGGTGTCGAGCAGCACCTGCTCGATGGGCGTCACGTGTGCGGGTTCTCCTTCGGGCATGAGCGCGTCGAGCTTCGAACGCAGCGCGCGCCGTTCTTCGATGAGCTTCTCGAGCCGAGGGTCTTTCGACCTGGCGATCTTCTCGAGGAACGCCTCGTTCTTCGCCTCACCGACCGAGGCCATGAACAGGTGGTACGCGGTGAGGTCCACCCGGCGCGCGCCTTCGGCGAACCGCACCTCGAGGATGTCGCGGGGATCTCCACCTCGGGGCGCCAGCGGGCGCACGGCGGCTGCGAAAGAAGGGTCGTCGTCGATTTGCTCCTTGAGGCGCGACTCCAGCCTGTCGGCCACGTCTTCCAGCTGCTTGCCCAGCGCTCCGCGTGCTTCGAGCAGCTGCCGCGCCGAGGCCTCTTCTGCAGGCAGGGGCGCGACGCCCGCTGAGGCCTGCACCACGTCTTTCCAACTGCCTTCGGTGGCAAAGCCTTCGGTCGCAGGCTGACCGGTCGAGTGCAGCCACGTGCGCAGGGCGAAGACGAGGTGCGAGCGGCTCATCAGCTGGCGGCGAAAGGGAAACCCGGTCACCGACGCGGGCGCGGTCTCGGAGCGCACCGCCCAACCGTCCCACACCGTGTGGCGCTTGAGGTTGGGCCGGTCGACCTCGAAGAGATCGTTGGAGAGGTTCAGCACGTAGACGACCGTGCTCACCTTGCGCGTGGCCAGCACCTGCTTGACCACCGCGGTGTACTCGCGCGGGCCGTAGGTGGGCACGCCTCCGTTGAGCGTGGGCACCTGGAGCAACGCTGCGAGCCGTGCGGTGAAGGTCTCGTGCGCTTCGACGCCCAGGCCGAAGACCTGGCTGTCACCGACCACCAGCACTTCACTTTTTCCCGGCGGTCCCCAGCTGGGCGCACGGAAACCTTCTTCGTTGGTCTCCACGGTGGTGACCGGGTTGTTCGCGACGCGCAGCTTCATCGACGCGTTGGGCTCGAGCCGAACGCCGAGCCTGGGGTCGGCCGCGTAGAGGTTCAGGTGCGGGAACGCACCGCTGTCGCGGAAGGAAAAGGCTGCCTCCGCCAAGACCAGGCCGAGGCTCAGACCCACCACCACCTTGAGCAATGCCTTGAGTGCACGCACGAAGCCGACACTTTACACGTGGTGTCCGCGAGCTGGAGTCGCTCACGGCGACTTGCGCGCAGAAGGGTACACCGAAGCTCTCGTGAACGACCTGGCGGCTCCGTGATGGAGCAGCGGCGAAGGGTTGTTCATCGGTGAGCCGCTCGGAGGTGCGTGCGCAGAATCAAACCCGCCATCACCTCACTGGGTGGCAGCGTTCGTCATCTCGCAGGGACGAAGCACTGCTGACTGGCGGCTCTGCGCCTACGGAGCCGGCACGGGAACGGTCACCGCGCTCAGCTTCGCCGCGTTCCCTTCGAACACCGTGCTCGTGGTGACCACCACCTGACGCGCACCGAGCGTCGTGGGGACTGAAGCGAGCTCCTCGACCATCGAGCCATCCTGCGCGTGGAGCCCGATGGTGTTCTTCGCCACGCGGACTGCCTCGAGCACGCCCGCGCCCTCGGCGTAGACCGCCGCGATGCCCGCGCTGCCCTCGATGGCCCCGCCGCGGAAGTCGATGCGGCCGTCGGTGAGCGCCTCGAGCCCGTTGCCGTAGGCGCCGCCCGGGTCGGCGCGTGTACCCGACACCAGAGAGTTCGTGACGGTGATCACCGACTGCAAGGCGAACAGACCGACCTGCTGGTTGTCGATGAAGGCCGACTCGACGACCTCGAGCGCGCCGCCGAAGTTCGCGTTCGCTCCGCGCCCCCGCGTGCCAGCGCCGTTGGGCTGGGTGGAGCGCACCGTCACGCGCTCCGCCCGGAGCTCGCTGGCAGGGTCGGCGGTCTGCAGCCCGGCCGAGTGACAACGCGCCACGGTGACCTGGGTGAGGTCGATGCGCGCGCCTCTTTCCACCACCACGCCCTGGCCGTACTCGCCGTTTTTGTCGGGCTGGGTTTCGTCGATGACGCTGTCGCGCACGATGGCCAGCGCGTTCGCAGATCGCGCGTAGACCCCGGCTCGCCTCGAGCGGTGAACCAGGCACCGCTCGAGCTCGAGCACGCCCAGGTCGCTCGCGGTCGCGCCGAGCGCTTCATCAGAGGTGCCTTCGGCGAGCACGCAGCCGCTGAGGCGCAGCGACCCGCCCTCCAGCGCGAGAGCCCCGGTTTCGGCGTGACGACGAACCTCGATGGCCGTGCCGACGAAACGCGCCTGCTGAGCCCGAATGCCGACATCGACGTCGAAGAGCCCCACGCGATCGGCCACCAGGTCGCCTTGAGATGACGAAAACAGCGCGCTCCCCGCGGTCTGGAGCACGGCCACGGAACCCAGCACCACCGAGGCGGCGTCGGTGGCGTCGATGCCCGACGGCGGCACCCCCGGCGTCAAAATCACGCCCCGCGCGGTGACCCCGGTGAGGGTCGCGCGAGTCCCCGGGTCTTGCGCGTGCACGAGTGTGCCCGGCACGTCTTCTGCCGCGCCA
>JAYTAT010000743.1:0-3120 GCA_043737315.1 Archangium sp. | reverse complement strand
GCCTGGTGATCCAGGGCTCGCTGCGGTCGCCCCCCGGCACGTGCGTTGCTCAGCAGCCCTCGCGTGCGGGGAATCCACTTCGCGCATCACACGGATGGAGGCAGGGCAATGGGGAAGCTGAATGAGAAGTTGAAGGCGGTCGCGGCGGCAGTGGCGGCGATCGAGAAGCAGTTCGGGCGAGGCGCCGTGATGCAGATGGGCGACGCGACGGAGATCCAGCCGGTGGCGGTGATCCCGACGGGGTCGGTCGGGCTCGATCGGGCGCTGGGGGTCGGTGGCCTGCCGCGCGGGCGCGTGGTGGAGATCTTCGGCAACGAGTCTTCGGGCAAGACCACGCTCACGCTGCACGCGATCGCCCAGGTGCAGGCGCAAGGCGGCGTGGCGGCCTTCATCGACGCCGAGCACGCGCTCGACGTGGGCTACGCGCGCAAGCTGGGCGTGCGCGTAGAGGAGCTGCTCATCTCGCAGCCCGACACCGGCGAGCAGGCGCTGGAGATCACCGAGCACCTGGTGCGTTCGGGCGCGGTGGATCTGGTGGTGATCGACTCGGTGGCGGCGCTGGTGCCGCGCGCGGAGATCGAAGGGGAGATGGGTGACGCGCACATGGGCGTGCAGGCGCGCTTGATGAGCCAGGCGCTGCGCAAGTTGACGGGCGCGGTGAGCCGCAGCGGCACCACCATCATCTTCATCAACCAGATCCGCATCAAAATCGGGGTGATGTTCGGCAACCCCGAGACCACCACCGGCGGCAACGCGCTCAAGTTCTACAGCTCGGTGCGCTGCGAGATTCGCAAGGCGGGCAACCTGAAAGACGGCGACGTGGTGATCGGCACGCGCACCAAGGTCAAGGTGGTGAAGAACAAGGTCGCCCCGCCCTTCCAGGAAGCGGAGTTCGACATCATCTACAACCGGGGCATCAGCCGCGCGGGTGAGGTGGTCGACCTGGGCTCGGGCCTGGGTCTCATCGAGAAGTCGGGCAGCCACTTCTCACTCGATGGCGAGCGCATCGGCCAGGGTCGTGAACGGGCGATCGAGTGGATGCGGGAACACCCGGCCGAGATGGAAAAAGTCGCCGCGAAGATTCTTCAGGCGGCGAAGTTGGCTGCGCCCGCGACGGCGGCTCCGAGCGCAGAGGAGCCGCGCGAGGAAGCGGCGTGAGAGTGGTGGCGATCGTGATGGGGCTGCTCCTGGCCTTCATCGCGGTCGAGACCTGGCGTCCGGAGCCCCGGCCCGTGCGCCGGGCCCGAGAGACGCACCGGCTCACCCCCGAGCGTCCCAGAACCATTCGCCATTGACGACCACCCTCTCCCTGCGCGAGCGGGGAGAGGGTTTGGGGTGAGGGTCAAACCATGCAACCCTGTCGCCCCGATGAAGTCCCTGCCGTGGTGCGCACTCCTGCTGCTGACCGCGTGCGCAGATGTCTGCCAGCGAGGTGAGGCGCTGAGTACGAGCTTCCCCGAACGTCAAACGGCGTGCTTCGCACCCAACACGTTGCCGAGCAGCCCGGTGTTCGACGCGAAGGCGTGCGACACGTCGATGAACGCCTGCAGCCAGATCGATGAGCACGCGCTGCACCAGTACTTCGATTGCGTGGAAGCGCTCCCGGTGTGCACCGCCGCGACGCGCGCGGTGTTCAACGAGAAGTTTCTTCAGTGCGCCAGCGGCATGGGGCGCCTGACTGAAGGCTGTTTCCGGCCCTAGCGCGCTGACCTCCGAAAGCTCAGCCGACGCCGTGCTCGGTCATCCACCGTTCGGCTTCGATCGCAGCCATGCACCCGGTGCCAGCGGCGGTGACGGCCTGGCGGTACGTGGAGTCGCTCACGTCACCCGACGCGAACACGCCTTCGATCGACGTCTTCGCGGTGCCCGGCTGCACCCACAGGTACCCGTTGGCCTGCAGCTTGAGCTGGTCTTTGAACAGCTCGGTGGTCGGCACGTGACCTATCGCCACGAACAGGCCCTTGGCCTCGACCTTCTTCGAATCACCCGTCTTCAGGTTCTTCACGATCGCGCCCGAGACGCCCTTTTGATCGCCGACGATCTCTTCGATCGCGGAGTCCCAGATGAACTTGATCTTCGGGTTGCTCAGCGCGCGATCCTGCATGATCTTCGAGGCGCGCAGCGAATCACGGCGATGCACCACGGTGACCGAGCTGCACATCTTCGCGAGGTAGTTGGCCTCTTCCATCGCGGTGTCGCCGCCGCCGACGACGACGACGGGCTGCCCGCGGAAGAGCGCGCCGTCGCACACGGCGCAGGCGCTGACACCCTTGTTTTTGAGGGCGTCTTCGCTCGGGAGGCCGAGGTAGTTGGCGCGCGCGCCCGTGGCGATGATCACCGTTTGCGCGAGGTAGAGCGTCTCCTCGACCCAGACCTTGAAGGGGCGCTGCGAGAGGTCGACCTTGCTCACGTCGGCGGTGACGATCTCGGTGCCCTGGCGCTCCGCTTGATCGCGGAAGCGCTGCATGAGCTCCTGGCCCGTGACCTTTTCGGGGAAGCCGGGGTAATTCTCGACCTCGGTCGTGAACATCAGCTGGCCACCGGGGATGAGGCCGCCGGCGCTGAACCCTTCGATGAGGAGGGGCTTCATGTTGGCGCGGGCGGCGTAGATGCTGGCGGTCAGGCCAGCAGGGCCGGAGCCGATGATGATGACGTTTCGAACGGGGGTTTCGGACATGGCCCCGCGTTTATAAACGCGCGAACGCCTCGCGTCGACAGGCCCGCGACGCTCTCGCGCGGGCTCGCGGGAAATCGGTCTAGAAGCGCATCGTGGCGCCCACGCCGGCCTCGTTGAGGCTCTGATTGAGAATGCCGCCGTTGATGGCCTGCGTGCTCCGGTTGCAGGTGTTGCCGTCGTTCACCAGCACGACGCAGCTGGCCTTGTCGCCCGAGAGCGCGTGGACCGAGCCCACGCCCTTGTTGTCGAGGGTGCCGTAGAACGTGTGCTGGAACGAGGCCGACACGTCGACCGGACCGAGGCGCAGCGTGGCGCCGAGGCCGAGGCCGTATTTTTGCGCGGCGTCGAAGTCGAGGCCGATGAAGCCGTCGTTCTGGCCCTTGGTTTCGAAGAAGCCGCCGGCGCGGAGCGCGAGGCGATTCGGCAGCACGTTGACGTCGCCG